>CAYZQZ010000121.1:0-9774 GCA_964480235.1 uncultured Reyranella sp.
GGGTCGGGATCAAGAAGAGCGAACTGCTGCGCGCCGGCCTGCTCGTTCTCGATGCGCTGGACGATGCCCGTTTCAAGGCAGCAATCGAGCAGGTCGAGGTGATCAAGACCGGGCGCCCGCGCAAGGGCGACTGAAGCAGCGAGCAGCGCCGGCTTTTCCCCGTTGCGCTGAATGGCCGCCGTTGCGTCAACGGCGGCTTTTTTTGTGCACTGCAACGGCGTGTCATCGGCGTGCAATCATCGCCGGCGATAGTGGGACCATTGTTTCAAGGAACTGCACGATGTCCGCTTTCGACCCCGCCGACGAACCGACCTGTAATCCCCATGCCGAAGGGCCACTCGCCGGCCTTGCCGATGGTCTGGATGTTGGAGCAGGCGACCCATAGCGGCGGATGCGGCTTCTGCAGCGGCTTGGGGATCACGTTGCGGGCGGGGAAGTCGTAGTACTGGCCGTGGAACTCCCAGTTCTCCTTCGAGAACATCGGCACGATCGCCTTGACCGCTTCCTCCCAGCGCTCACGCTTGTCGCGCACGCGGATGTTGAAGGGATGCAGCTCGGCGGGCCCCGCCGCCTCGCCCATGCCGAGCTCGACTCGGCCGCCCGACAGCAGGTCGAGGGTGCTGACCTTCTCGGCGACGCGGTGCGGCTGGTTGGTGGTGAGCTGGATCACGCCATGGCCGAGACGGATGCGCTTGGTGCGCTGGCTGGCGGCGCCGAGGAATACTTCAGGTGCCGAGGAGTGCGAGTACTCCTCGAGGAAGTGATGCTCGACCTCCCAGGCGTAATCGTAGCCGAGCCTGTCGGCGAGCTCGATCTGGGTGAGCGAGTCCTGCAGGAGCTGATACTCGCTCTTCGGCCCCCACGGCCGTGGCAGCTGGTGCTCGTAGAAAATGCCGAACTTCATCGTCGCTTCCTCTCGTTACTTGCCCCGGCAAAAGCCGGAGATGCGATCGACCAGCCGCGGCACGAGCTGCGGCGGAAAATCATGGCCCCAGCCGGCGATGGTCTCGATCTCCGCGCCCGGCACCAGGCTCGCGACGTCGCGGCCGCACGCGACGGGCAGCAGCGGATCTTCCTCGCCGTGCAGCACCAGGGTCGGCGCCTTGACGGTCTTGAGCAGCTCGACGCGGTCGCCCGACGCCATCACCGATACGTATTGACGGCCGACGCCTTCGGGATACCAGCGGCGGTCGACATTTTTCTCCACCAGGGCCCGCAGGTCGGCCTCGGGCGTGGGAAAGCCCGGACTGCCGATGGTCCGGCGCAGCTTCATGCCGTGCCTGACCCGCGCCTCGCGCGTGTCGTCCTCCGGCACCGATCCCAGCATGGCGAGCGCCTCGGGTTTGCCCTGTGGCAGGCCAGGGCGGCCCGAGGTCGAGTAGATCGACACCATCGAGCGCGTGCGCTGCGGGTACTTGCCCGCGAGGATCTGCACGATCATGCCGCCCATCGAGGCGCCGACCATGTGGGCCTTGTCGATGCCGAGCGAATCGAGCAGGCCGATCGCATCGGCCGCCATGTCGTCGAGCAGATAGGGCGCGTCGACCTTCTCGCCCTTCATCGCTGCCTGCAGGGCAGCGAGAATGTTGGCCGGGCCCCATTTGCCGAAGTCGGTCGACAGGCCGACGTCGCGATTGTCGTGCCGGATGACGTAGAAGCCCTTGTCGGCCAGGCCATGGAACATCTTGTCCGGCCAGATCGTGAGTTGCGCACCGAGGCCCATGACCAGCAGCAGCGCCGGATTCTTCCTGTCGCCGGCCGTCTCGTATTCGATCTCGATGCCGTTTGCCTTGGCGCGCGCCATGCCCGTTCCTTCCCTAGTCGCGGCGGCCGGCGACCGCCGCGCCGAGCCAGACCACTCTTTCGATCGCGGCGGCCAGCACCGCGTCGCCCGAGTCGTAGGTCCTTGCCGAATAATATGCCACCGGCGTCCAGGCACCGGCATCCTCGACGTCGCGCCGGAACTCCTCGAAGCCGAAGCTGCCGTCCGCCCGGCGGAAAAGATCGACGCAGCGGTCGTGCTCGGTGTTCTCGACGCTGTCGAACACCACCCACGATTTGTCGATCCGATACGACACGGACTCAGTATCGCGCCCGCTTCGCCGCCCACCAATAACGGATCGGCGCCGCCCAAGCCGGCGTGCCGCTGAGCGACAGAGCCGGCAGCAGGATCGGCAGCGCCCGTGGATCGACCGAGGACCGAACCGCGCGCGCTTCGGCCACGAGCGCGGCGCGCTCCGGCCCCTCGCCCATCAGCCAGGCCGCGCCGATTTTCCGCGCGACGTCTCGCGTGACCGTGTCCGCTATGCCGAGCACCGCGAGCTGCAGATCGGCCAACGCATGGCCCGTGCGCACCACGTCGAGCGGACCATCGATCTCCTCCTCGCGTGCATCGATCAAAGCGACCAGTGCCCCGGCGGACAGGCCGTATCGCCGTGCGGTTTCGCTGAGCGATTCGACAACGGGTTGGCCGCGGGGGGTGGCCGTGCCCGCAGCTTCGGCCGCCGCCTCACGCCACCAGGCGTGGCGGATGCGGGCCAGCATCGGCTCGCGCGTGACATGACGTGTGCGAGCAAGCTCATGATCGAAAGCAAGCAACGCCAACAGGCCGCTGCGTTCGGGCGGCGGCGCGAAGAGAGCCGCGAGGAAGCGCTCGCGGTCGGCGCGCCGCACCACGTCCAGCACGTAGCGATGCGAGTCATCAGACGCGTGGAAGGTGCCGGTCGGGTCAGGCATTGATCAGCCTCAAAGGTCCTCTGCGACCGTTGAACGCACGGGATTCAAGCATTACAATAGGCCGTTCGAGATTCGCCAATACCATCAACAAGATAAGGGGATATCCGACATGGGCGCCATCTTCACATCGCCAAGGAACACGGTCATCGCCGGCGTCGTGTTGCTCGTCGTCATCATGCTGGTCATCGGCGGAGTGACCGGACAGATGACCCGCATCGACCACGCCTGGGCAACCTTCGCCATGCGCTGGCTCCATGTGGTGAGCGGCGTCCTGTGGATCGGCCTGCTCTGGTACCTGAACTTCGTGCAGGTGCCGACCATGCCGAGCATCCCGGCCGAGAACCGCAGCGCGATCACCAAGTTCATCGCGCCGAACGTGCTCTTCTACTTCCGTTACGCTGCGCTCGCGACCGTCATCACCGGCCTACTGCTGGCCTGGATGCAGGGCTACGTGGTGCAGGCCCTGATGTTCCAGAAGGGCTTCGTCATGATCGGCACCGGTATGTGGATGGCGCTGGTCATGGCGTTCAACGTCTGGTTCATCATCTGGCCGAACCAGCAGAAGATCCTGGGCCTCGTCCAGGCGACCGACGCCGAGAAGGCGGCCGCCGCCAAGCCCGCGCTCTACGCCAGCCGCTTCAACACCATGTTCTCGATCGGCATGCTCTACTGCATGGTCGCGCAACAGAACATGCCCGTGTAAGCCACACGGCATCTCTCAAGACGTCGAGACGGGGCCCTGCGGGGCCCCGTTTTCGTTGCAGAATCGGCGGCTTGCATACGAAAACAGCATTTAGTGTGAAATCCCCTATCCCCCACTATTAGTTGCGCGGTCCGCGCAGATTTATTACACTAATTATATGGGGAGTCCGCCCGCCGCTTCCACAAGGAGGGAAGCACCGGCCGGTGTCGATGGCCCGTAGCGACCTCTCCTGGCGTGGTCCGCGTCCGCTTAAGCGTTGATGAGCTCCAAGAGCCTGTCAGGGAACGATTGGATTCCCGGCGCTAACCGGAGGAACAAAGTCTCATGGAACTGATGGACAAGGCCAAAGCCTGGATCGTCAAGATCACGGAGCTCGGCCTTCTGCTCGTTGCCCTCGGCATCGTGTTGCAGATGCTGTTCGGCACAAACGTCGCCTTCATGGGCGACGTGGTCGGAAACCTGGTCAAGCTCCTGAACGCGCTGGGCAGCAACGGCGTCGTGGGATTGGTGGCGATCGCCATCATTCTCTACCTGTTCAATCGCAAGTAACCCCCCTTCAACAAGAAACGGATCCGAGAGAGGAGACACAAATGGAATGGTTCGATCGTGCCAAAGCGATGGTGGTGAAGTTCACCGACATCGGCATCGCCCTGCTGGCGCTGGCGATCATCCTGCAGCTGCTGTTCGGCAACAACACCCAGTTCCTGGGCGACGTCGCCGGCAACATCATGAAGTTTATCGGCGCCTTCGGCGGCCAGGGCCTGGTCGGACTCGTGGCGATCGGCGTGGTGCTCTACATCCTGAACCGCAGATAAACCGCAAGCGACGTCCCGCTTGGAGAAGGCCCCGCCGGAAACGGCGGGGTTTTTCTTTTCAGGACTTCCAGGCGGCGACGATCGCCTCGGCGGTGCGGCGCGCATCGTCGTCGGTGGTCGAGGCCCCGCTCACCGACACGCGCATCACCCATTTACCCATCCACTTGGCGCCGCCGGCGAAGGCCACGGCGTCCTGCTGCAGGCGCTCGATGGTGCCGAGCGTGCGCTGGTCGTCGTCGCCGAAGCGCAGGATGAGCTGGTTCAGGACCACGTCGTTCAGCACCGCGATGCCGGGCTCGGCCGACACGGTCTCCGCGATCAGGCGCGCCTGGCGGCAATTGGCCTCGACGATCGCGGCGATGCCGGCGCGGCCGAGATGGCGGATCATCGCCCAGGCCGGAAAGCCGCGGGCGCGGCGCGACAGTTCGGGTACGAAGTGCGAGGGGTCGCGCTCGCCCGCGCCGACCGACGGCAGGTACGACGCCGCGACCATCATGGCGCGACGATGCGCCTCGCGGTCGCGCACGATGGCGAAGCCGCTGTCGTAGGGCGTCTGCAGCCACTTGTGGCCGTCGACCGCCCAGGAGTCGGCGAGGTCGACGGCGTCGACCAGCGGCGCGTGCAGCTTGCTGGTGCGCGCCCACAGGCCGAACGCGCCGTCGACATGGACCCAGGCTCCGGCAGCCCGCGCGAGCGGCACGATCTCGGTCAGGGGATCGAAGGCACCGGTGTTCACGTGGCCGAGCTGCGTCACGACGATGGCCGGCCCCTTCACCGCGGCGAGCGCGCGCTCCAGCGCATCGGGACGCATGCGGCCATGCGAGTCGGAGGCGACGCGGATCGGCCGGTCGTGGCCGAAGCCCAGGAACTGCAGCCCCGAATAGACGGTAGCGTGCCCCTCCTCGCCGATCAGGACCTCGACCGGCGGCGCGCCGAACAGGCCGTTGCGCTCGACGTCCCAGCCGGCGCGGCGCAGCATCTCGCCGCGCGCCGCCGCGAGCCCCACCAGGTTGGCCATGGTGGCGCCGGTCACGAAGCCGACCGACGAACCGGCCGGCAGACGCAGTAGGTCGACCAGCCATTTCTCAGCCACTGCCTCGGCCGCGGCTGCCGCGGGCGAGGCTGTATGGTTGCCGGCGTTCTGGCCCCAGGCAGAGGTCATCCAGTCGGCGGCGACGCCGGCGGGATGAGAGTTGCCGATCACCCAGCCATGGAAGCGCGGACCTGTCGCGGCATGCAAACCGGGACCGGCCAGCGTGACAAGTTCCTCGAGCACCTGATCGGCCGGCATGCCGTGCTCGGGCGTCGGCGCGTCCCAGGTGCGCGCGGCTTCGGCGTAGGTCTGCTCGGGCCGCTGCGGTCGCTCCGCGACCTCGCTGCGATAGCGTGCGGCATGCTCGGCAGCGCGACGGAACAGGGCCGCCAGATCGTCCTTCGCGCTCATCGGTGCCGTGCCCTCATGGGCGTCGCGCCATGGCGAGGCCGAGCCCGGCGCCGACCAGCAGACCGCCGGTGATGCGGTTGCGCAGCCGCGCCTGCAGGGTCAGGAGCGCGCGCAGGCGGCCGGCGAGGATCGCCCAGGTACTGTCCATCACGATTGCGATGGCGAGAAAGGAGATGGCGAGCAGCAGCAGCTGCCGTGGCGCATCTGGCCCGGGCGTCACGAACTGCGGGAAGAAGGCGCCGTAGAACAGCAGAGTCTTCGGATTGGTCAGCCCGACGAAAAAGCCGCGCGTGAATACGACGCGCGGCGAGCGCGCCTGCGGACGGGTGCGCTCGAGGTCGGTTACCGGCGCGCGCCAGGCGGCGACGCCCAGCCACACCAGGTAGGCCACGCCCAGCCAGCGCAGCCAGTCAAAGCTCGCAGCCAGGACGTTGAGCAGCGCCGTGGCGCCGAGCACGGTGAGAGTCAGATGGATCACCACCGCAGTCGAGGTCGCCGCGACGGTAAGCAGGCCGAAGCGCGTGCCGTGCGCCACGCTGTTGGCCACGATCAGTGCGACATTAGGCCCGGGAATGATCATCAGCACCACCGTGGCGGCGCAGAACGCAAGGTAGAGATCGAGCGGGATCATGCCCGCGATTATAGGGCCCAACCTCCCGGATCAAATGGGAGGAAATCAGAGCGGAATCAGCGCCGCCCCGACCTTACGGCTCTCGGCGAGCAGCACGTTGTAGATGCGGCAGGCGGCGCCGGTGTCGACCACTTCGAGGGCAACGCCGGCGGCCTTGAAGCTGGCGCGCAGCGGCGGCGGCAGGAAGACGCTGCGGGTGCCACAGCCCACCACCAGAAGTTCGATCGCAGGCAGGTCCTTCAGGGCCTCGATGACGAGGTCCTCAGCGCGAGAAACCTTCCAGGGAACGGACAGGGTCGGCGATACGAGCACGGGTTCGCGCCATTCGCGCTTGCCGATCAGAAAGCGTCCGGGGCCGTAGGTCCGGATGAGTTGAACGAGCGCCGGGTCCGGTGTCGGCAGGGTCTTGTCGCCCGTCTGCCCGATCGGGCCCCGGGAGTTGTCCTCGCCAGGCCCTGGCGGCCTCACGCGCGCGCCTTGGCCTTCGCCTTGTCCTCGTCGTCGCCGCGCAACTGCTCGGGCCTGAGATTCATGTAGACCAGAGCCGCCGAGGCGATCCAGATCGAGGAATAGGTGCCGACGATCACGCCCCACAGCATGGCAATCGAGAAACTGTAGAGCACCGGGCCACCGAACAGCACCAGCGCCAGCACCGCCACGAAAACCGTGCCGGAGGTCATGAGGGTGCGCGCGAGCGTCTCGTTGATCGAGAAGTTCAGCAGTTCGACCAGGCCCATCTTCTTGTAGCGCCGCATGTTCTCGCGCACGCGGTCGAAGATCACGACGGTGTCGTTGATCGAGTAACCGGCAATGGTGAGAAGGGCCGCGAGCGCGGTCAGGCTGAAGTCGAGCCGGAACAGCACGAAGATGCCGATCGTCGAGATCACGTCGTGCAGCAGCGCGATCAGCGCGCCGACGCCGAACTGCCATTCGAAGCGCACCCAGACATAGACCGCGATGGCGCCCAGCGTCGCCAGCACCGCCCAGATGCCGGTGTGCATCAACTCCGAGCCGATCTTGGGGCCAACCGATTCGGTGCCGCGCAGCTCATACTTGTTGCCGATCGCGTCCTCGACCAGCTTGATGGCGACCTGCTGGCACCATTCGGCGCGCTGCTCGGGCGTCATCTCGATCTTGACGGTAGTGGCGCTGCCGCGCGGCAGCTGCCGCTCCTGCACCGTGAGGCCGACGCGGCTCACCGCGTCACGCCAGCCCACCGAGTCGAGCGCGCTGGGGGCGGAGAATTCGACGTCGCCGGTGTTCGCGGGCCCTGGCTTGGCGCCCCAGCCGTTGCCGGCGCGCTTCTTCATCACTTGGTCAGCATGCGCGACGCAGGCAGCATTGCCTTCCTGGCGCTGCACGCGGATCAGCGCGGTGCGGGCGTCGCCGAACTCCTGCAGAGTGACTTCACCGATACCCAGCGCATGCGTGGTATTGCGCAGTTCGTCGAGATGGATCGTGCCTTCCTTGGCCCGGACCTGGATGGCGATGCCGCCCTGAAAGTCGATGCCGAAGTTGAGGCCGAACACGAACACCGCGACCAGAGACAGAACGTTGATCACCGTCGATAGCACGAGCGCGATCCTGCGCTTGCCCAGGAAGTCGAAGTTCGTCCGGGCGCGGATCAGATGGTGCGGCTTCCAGAGCATGGCCATGGCGTCAGATCGGCAGTTCGGTCGGCCGCCGCCAGCGCACCCAGGCGGCCAGCAGCATGCGGGTGAAGATGGTCGCGGTAAACAGATGGGTCAGCAGGCCGAGCGTCAGCGAGGTGGCGAAGCCGCGGATCGGGCCGGAGCCCATGCCGAACAGCAGCACGCCCGCGATCAGCGCCGTCAGGTTGGCGTCGATCACCGCCGTGAGCGCGCGCTCGTAGCCGGTCGTCAGCGCCGAGAAGGCTGAACGGCCGCTTGCCCGCTCCTCGCGGACGCGCTCGTAGATCAGCACGTTGGAGTCAACCGACATGCCGACCGTCAGCACGAGGCCCGCAATGCCCGGCAAGGTGAGCGACGCACCCAGGATCGACATGCCGGCGAAGACCAGCAGCATGTTGACCGCCATGGCGATCGAGGCAAAGCCGCCGAACAGCGGGCCGTAGGCGAACAGCATGAACACTACGACCAGCGCCGTGCCGACCAGGGCGGCGATCGTGCCGGACCGGATGGCATCGGCGCCCAGGTCGGCCCCGACCGTGCGCTCCTCGATGATGGTGAGGGTCGCAGGCAGCGCGCCGGAGCGCAGCAGCAGCGCCTGCTCCTGGGTCTGCTGGGTGGTGAAGGAACCGGTGATGATGCCCGAGCCGCCGCAGATTGCGCTCTGCACGACCGGGGCGCTGATGATCTCGTTGTCGAGCTGGATCGCCAGCCGCTTGCCGATGTTCTGCCGCGTGGCGTTGCAAAAGGCGCGGCCGCCGGCGGAGTTGAAAGTGAAGGAGATGATCGGCCGGCCGCCCTGCTGGTTCTCGAAGGTCGACTTGGCGTCGTCTAGATCCTCGCCGCCCACGATCACCCGCTTGAACACCGGCAGGCACTGCGGCTGGTAGCGCCGGCAGATCTGCTCGCCGGTGAGCCGCGGGTTGGCGGCCTGGATGTCCTCCCACGCTTTGGGATTGGAAGCGCGCAGCGCCTGCATCCCCTCGCGGGTGGGCACCAGCATTGTGGTGGCGGGCAGGTTCGCGGGAATGTTCTGGCCGGTCATGGCGACGTTCTCATCGACCAGATGGAATGTCAGCTTGGCGGTCTGGTTGATCTTGCGCTTGAGCTCGGTGGTATCCTTGATGCCGGGCACCTGCAGAAGGATGCGGTCGTCACCCTGGCGGACGATGGTCGGCTCGATCGTGCCGGTCTCGTCAACGCGGCGACGCAGGATCTCGATCGACTGGTCGATCACTTCCTTGCGCTTCTTGTAGAGATCCTGGCCCTGGTAGGCGAGCTGGATGGAGTCGCCCGCGCCGGAGATCGCGAGCGACGGATCGACGGCGCGGATCGCCTCGATTGCCTTGGCCCGCTGAGCCTCCTCGCGCAGCACGACCAGTACCGTGCCCTTGCCCGCTTCGACTTCGATGCTCTTGTAGGCGACCTGCTGCTTGCGGAACTCGCCGCGCAGGGTGTCCGACAGGTTGGTCAGACGTTCGTTCATCACGCCGCGCAGGTCGGCCTCGAGCAGGAAATGCGCGCCGCCGCGCAGATCGAGACCGAGATTGATGCGGCTCGCGCCGTACCACGCCGGCAGATGGTCGAGCACGGCCGAAGGCAGCAGGTTGGGCAACGCAAAGATGCCCGCCAGCGCCGTGACGACGATGATGGCGATGGTTTGCCAGCGCGGAAGATTGAGCATGAGCGGAGACTGCTAGCCCTGCTTCTTGCCGCCGCCGCCGCACAGGCTGCCGAGCAGGCTCTTGCGCTCGGGAGCGGCCGGCGCCGGCGGCAGCATCGGCTTCTCGTCCTCG
>CAYZQZ010000122.1:0-9757 GCA_964480235.1 uncultured Reyranella sp.
CGGCCCTGTTGGCCTCGGTGGTGGCGCAACAGGCCGGGCTGCGCGTGGTGCCCGACCTGCTGCGCCGTCGCCGCTGGACCGGTTCGCAGGCCGGCCTGCGTGGCACGGAACGGCGACGCAATGTGCGCCTCGCCTTCGATCTCCACCCCCGCTGGGTGGGCGAGGTTCGGGACCGTGGCGTGCTTCTGGTCGACGACGTGCTGACCACCGGGGCCACCGCCGATGCCTGTATCCGGGCCTTGCAGCAGGCGGGAGCCCGCCATGTCGATGTCCTGACGCTGGCGCGGGTCGTGCGGCCGGCGTTATAGTCAAGACTTTTTTAATGATACGGCGACCACCGAGATCTACACGACGCCGTGGTGCGGCTACTGCGCCCGCGCCAAGGCCCTGCTCGAGAAGAAGGGCGCCTCTTTCGAGGAAATGGATGTGATGGAGGACGAGGCCAAGCGCGCCGAAATGCGTGCCCGCTCCAAGCGCACGACGGTGCCGCAGATCTTCATCAACGGCCAGCATATCGGTGGATCGGACGAGCTCGCAGCCTTGGAAGGCGCGGGCAGGCTCGACGCTCTGCTCACCCAGCCCGGCTGAGGAGCCACCGATGACTGCGTTCAAGGCCGGCCTGATCCAGACCAACGTCAGCAACGAGATGGCCGAGAATGTGGCCTTCGTGCGCGAGCAGGCACGGCTGGCGCGCGAGGCCGGCGCCGACTTCATCATGACGCCTGAGAATACCGGCCTGATCGGTGCCAACCGGGCCGACACACTCGACAAGGCGCAGACTGAGGATGCGCATGGCATGCTCGCCGCGGCCCGCGCCTCGGCGCGCGAGACCGGTGCGTGGTTCCTGCTCGGCTCCATTCACGTGCGGGTGCCGGGCGAGGAGCAGATCCGCAACCGCTCCTACCTGATCGATTCATCGGGCAGCGTCGTCGCGAGCTACGACAAGATCCACATGTTCGACGTCGAGCTCGGCGGCGTCGGCGGCCAGAGCTATCGTGAATCGTCGACCTTCAGACCAGGCGAACGGTCGGTGCTGGCCGAGACGCCGTGGGGCGTGCTCGGCATGACGATCTGCTACGATCTGCGCTTCCCCCATCTATACCGCGAGTTGGCGCATGCCGGCGCGGTGATGCTGTCGATCCCGTCGTCGTTCACTGTGCCGACCGGCAAGGCGCATTGGCATGCGATCCTGCGCAGCCGCGCCATAGAAACCGGCTGCTTCGTCTTCGCACCGGCGCAGGTCGGCACGCACAAGGGCTCCAACCGGCAGACCTACGGCCACTCGATCGCGGTCGCGCCGTGGGGCGAGGTGCTGGTCGATGCCGGCGGCGAGAAGCCGGGCTTCGTGATCGCGGACATCGATCTCGCCAAGGTCGTAGAGGCACGCAAGATGGTGCCTTCGCTGCAGCACGATCGAAAGTACGCGCCACCCGTTCTGCATAAGGCGCCCTTGGCCAAAGCCGCCGAGTGACGGCTCGTGGCCGTCTTCCCGGGCATTTGCGAGGGTTCTAAAGCTTGCGCGCGGCGATGCGCTGAACCATCGCCATTGACGGTGCGCTGATGAGGCGCGCCTCATAGGCGACCACCGAAAAACTGCCGCGCACCAGGTCGAGCAACTCGCCATCCTTCAGCAGGAATTCCGGACGGCTCGGTTTGCCGAAGCGTTCGTTGCCGACCATGAACGTTTGATAGAGCAGCACTCCGCCGGGCTCGAGTGCGGCGAGGAGGTCGGGCAGCAGCGGGCGGTGAAGATAGTTGGTCACGACGGCGGCGCCGAACCTGCGCGATGCGAGCGGCCAGGGAGAGCCGTCTTCGAGATCGACCTGGATCACCTCGACATTGGACGCGGCCTGAAGGGCAGAGACGTCGCGATCGATCGCCGTGACCTTATGGCCGCGATCGGCAAAGAAGCGCGTATGCCGTCCGCTGCCGGCCGCGAGGTCGAGCACGGTTGCTTCGCTCGGCACCAGTCCGGCCCATTGGACGATCCAGGGAGAGGGCAAGGGCCCTCTTGCATCGGCGATCATGAAACCCCATTCTTCTGGCACTCCCTCACCGGGAGTGCCAAACAGCCGGAATTGTTCAGCTTTTCATGATTCTATACCGACTGCGCTGCTCCAAGGGCCACGAGTTCGAGAGCTGGTTCAAGGACAGCAAGACCTACGAACGCCAGGAAAAGAAGTCCCTGGTCGGTTGTGCCGTCTGCGGCGATGCCAAGGTCACGAGAGCGATGATGGCGCCGCGTCTGGGCACCAAGGGCAACAAGGCCAAGACCGGCGCGCCGGAACCGGTGAGTGCACCGCCCGTGCCTGCCTTACCGTCGCCGGACCAGGTCCAGGCACAACAGACGATGGCGGCACTTGCCCGGCAGATGCCCAAGGAATTGCGCGAGGCCTTGATGAAGGTGCGCGCCGAGGTCGAGAAGAACTGCGAGCATGTCGGCGACAAGTTCGCCGAGGAAGCCCGCAAGATTCATTACGGCGAAAGCGATAGGCGTGGCATCTACGGCGAGACGACCGATGAGGAAGCCGAGGCGCTGGCGGAGGAAGGTATCGAATTCGGCCGCCTGCCCTGGATTCCGCGCGGCAACTAGGCGCGTTCATACGCGCCGTCGGGCAGCAGCGCCTTCTGAGGCGCGAGCGCCTGCGCAGTTCCACAATGGGCAAACTCTCTAGTTCTTCCTGGCCGCGCCTTTCAGGTTGAGGAGATTGCCGACCAGGATCAGGCCCGCTCCCACCACCGTCAGCAGATCGACCCGCTCGGCATAGACCAGCCATCCGGTCAGTGCCGCGAGCGGCACGCGCAGGAAATCCATTGGAATTACCACCGTCGCATCGGCGTGCAGCAGCGCGTGGGTCATGCAGTAGTGCGAGTAGGTGCCGCAAAAGGCGATCACCAGCAGCCAGCCCCAGATGTAGAGCGACGGCGTGCGCCATTCGTAGAGCGCCGGCGCGAGCCCCATGATCGACTGGATCATCATCATCCAGAACAGGATCACCACGACCTTGTCGTGACGCGTCAGCGACTTGACGAAGATGATCGAGATTGCGAAGCCGAACGATGCGGCGAGCGCGATCAACTGCCCGACATTGATGCTGCCGTCGAACGGACGCACGATGATGGCGACGCCGACCAGCCCCAGCACGACGGCGACGTTCTTCCAGAGTCCCATGCGTTCGCCGAGGAAGGTGACGGCCAGGATCGCCGTCCAGATCGGCATGGTGAACTCGATCGAGATCACCTGAGCGAGAGGTATCATGGTCAGCGCCATCAACCAGCTGAATTGTGCGCCGTAGTGGGCAAGGTTGCGGCCGAGATGATGCCAGGGATGCCGAGTGCGCATCGCGCGCAGCCCGCCATGGGCATGGACCAGCGGATAGAGCATCGCGAGCCCGATCAGCGAGCGCAGTTCCATGACCTGAAAGACGTTGAGTTCGCGCGTCGTCTCGCGTCCGGCGACCGCCATGACGACCATGCAGGCGAGCCAGCCCGCCATCCAGAGCGCGGCCTTCAGCGTACCGGTCACGGCAGGCTCAGGCGGCCTTGGTACCGTAGAGCATGTAGTTGACGTCTAGGTCGCGGCCGTTGAGCGACCAGGTGCGGCTGAGGGGGCTGTAGACCACGCCCACAATCTCCTGGGCCTCGATGCCGCTGCCGCGCAGACCGTTCACCACCTCCGACGGCTTCAGGAACTTCTTCCAGTCGTGTGTGCCGCGCGGTAGCCAGCCCAGCACGTACTCCGCGCCGGCGATCGCCAGCATCCAGGCCTTGGCGGTGCGATTGAGCGTCGACAGGAACAGCAGGCCGCCGGGCTTCACCATCTGGCCGCAGCTCTGCAGGAACAAATCGACATCGGCCACGTGCTCGACGATTTCCAGCGCCAGCACGATGTCGTACCGCTGCCCTTCCTCGGCGAGGCCTTCGGCGGTGTGCTGACGATAGTCGATGGTGAGGCCCTGCTGCCGGGCATGGAGCGAGGCGGTGGCAATGTTGCGGTCGGCAGCGTCGATGCCGGTGACCTCGGCCCCGAGACGCGCCATGGGCTCGCAGATCAGGCCGCCGCCGCAGCCGATATCGAGCATGCTGAGACCGTCGAGCGGCAGGCCCGACAAGGCGTTCCGGTTCCAATGAGCGGCGGCGCGGTCACGGATGTACGCCAGCCGCACCGGATTGAGCCGGTGCAGCGGCGCGAACTTGCCGGTCGGATCCCACCACTCCTCCGCAATGCGAGAGAAGCGCTCGATCTCGGCGGGATCGACGGTCGAGGCGGTGCCGGATGGCGCTGATTCGGTCATGGCTGCCCTTGACCCCAATGGTTTCCCCGGTGTCTATACCCCGCTTTCGAGAAGGTCTATGGCGCGCATCGTTCTCAAGTTCGGCGGCACATCGGTCGGGGATACCGACCGCATCAAGAATGTTGCGCGCAAGGTGAAAGCCGAGGTCCAGCGCGGCAACCAGGTGGCCGTGGTCGTTTCGGCCATGTCGGGCGCCACCAACCAGCTGGTGAAGTGGGTCAACGACATCGCGCCGCTGCACGATCCTCGCGAGTATGACGTCGTGGTCGCGACCGGCGAGCAGGTGACGATCGGCCTTCTCGCGCTGGCACTGCAGCAGGAAGGCGTGAAGTCGCGATCCTGGGTGTCGTGGCAAATCCCGATCAAGACCGACGATGCCTTCGCCAAGGCGCGCATCCTGGAGATCGACACGACCGCCATGGACAAGACCATGGAGCAGGGCGAGGTGCCGATCGTGCCGGGCTTCCAGGGCGTGGCGCCGGACGGACGCATCACCACGCTCGGCCGTGGCGGATCAGACACCTCGGCGGTGGCGCTCGCCGCCGCCCTGAAGGCGGATCGCTGCGACATCTACACCGACGTCGACGGCGTCTACACGACGGACCCCCGGATCGTAGAGAAGGCGCGCAAGATCGACCAGGTCACCTACGAAGAAATGCTCGAGATGGCGTCGCAGGGCTCCAAGGTTCTGCAGACGCGCTCGGTCGAACTGGCAATGAACCATCATGTGCGCGTGCAGGTGCTGTCGTCTTTCGACGAGGCGCTGGGCAGCGACCTGCCGGGCACGATGGTCGTGGACGAGGAAGAGATCATGTCCCAGGGACTCGAAAAGTCGGTCGTGAGCGGCATCGCCTTCTCCAAGGACGAGGCCAAGATCACCGTGACCCGCGTGGCCGACCGGCCGGGGGTCGCCGCGGCGATCTTCGGGCCGCTGGCCCAGGCCAACATCAACGTCGACATGATCGTGCAGAACGTGTCGCTCGACGGCAGCTCGACCGACATCACCTTTACGGTGCCGCGTGCCGATCTCGCCCGGGCCGTCCAGCGCCTGGAGCAGGCCAAGGCCGACCTCAAGTTCGCCGAGGTCAAGTCCGACACCAACGTCGCCAAGATCTCGGTGATCGGCGTCGGCATGCGCAGCCATGCCGGCGTGGCGCTTAAAATGTTCGAGACCCTGGCCGGCAAGGGCATAAACATCCAGGTGATCTCGACTTCGGAGATCAAGGTGAGCGTCCTGGTGGCGGCCGAGTACACCGAACTGGCCGTGCGGGCCTTACATACGGCTTACGAGCTCGACGCGGCCTAGACGCGTTCGAACCTGCCGGCGGGCGGCATCGCTTAAGCCTGCCTCTTGCTCGGAACAAATTTACGGCGGCCACAACCGGGTAGCCGGTCCGGCGCGCATCTTGCTATAAGCACATTATGCGCGCGGGGACCGCCCACATGGCTAACCAACACGCCCGTCCGATGACGGCGTGGCGAGCCTGCGCCTGCGCAATCGATCGCAGCTTTGTAGTCATCCGACTCAAGCATCTCGCGGTCTGACCCATGGAGAGATCAGCTCCTTTGGCCGGACCGCGAATGCTCCTCAAGCGGCTCCGGGACACGATGGCGCGTGGCGTTTCCAGTGAGGAAACGCTGGGCGAAGTCGTGCGCATGGTGGCCAATGAGATGGTCGCCGAGGTCTGCTCGGTCTATCTGCTGCGCGCCGGCGAGGTGCTGGAGTTGTTCGCCACTCAGGGCCTCAATCCCGACGCCGTGCATCGCACGCGCCTCAGGGTTGGCGAGGGCCTGGTCGGCGACATTGCCGCCCATGGTCGCCCGCTGGCGCTGGACGACGCGCAGAGCCATCCGCAGTTCGCCTACCGCCCGGAAACCGGCGAGGAGATCTATCACTCGCTGGCCGGCGTGCCGATCGTGCGCTCGGGACGCGTTCTGGGCGTTCTGGTCGTGCAGAACCGCACCCAGCGCCAGTATGACGACGAGGAGATCGAGACCCTGCAGACCATCGCCATGGTTCTGGCGGAAATGGTCTCAGCCGGTCACTTCGTCAGCCCCAACGAGGTCCAGCAGGTCGACGGGATCGGTCTGCTTCCGCTGCGCATCGACGGCGTGCAGCTGACGCCGGGTGTCGCGATCGGGCGCGCCGTGCTGCACGAGCCGCGGATCATGATCCAGCGCGTTGTGGCCGAGGATGCGACGCAGGAGACCAGGCGCTTCCAGGAAGCGCTCGGCGCGGTGCGCGACGATGTCGACCGGCTCCTCGAGGCCGAGGACATGCAGTCCGGCGAGCATCGCGAGATTCTCGAAACCTTCCGCATGTTCGTCGACGATCGCGGCTGGCGAGAGAGGGTGCGCGAGGCGATCGATACCGGTCTCACCGCCGAGGCTGCCGTGCAGCGCGCCTTCGACGACGTGCGCACACGCCTGGGTCAGATGACCGATCCCTACATTCGCGAGCGACTGTCGGATCTGCAGGACCTGACCAACCGGCTGTTGCTGCGTCTGACCGGCCGTGCGGCTGCCGAGACGACGGGTCAGCCCGACGACATGATCGTGATCGCGCGCGATATGGGACCAGCCGAGCTGCTCGATTACGATCGCGCACGTCTGCGTGGTCTCGTGCTCGAGGAAGGCTCCGCCTTGAGCCATGTTGCGATTGTTGCGCGCGCCCTCGACATTCCTGTCGTCGGCCGCGCGCCGGACGTGCTGTCGCGCGTCGAGCCGGGAGATCCCATCGTCGTCGACGGTGACAACGCACAGGTGCTGGTGCGTCCTGCCGAGGACATCCTGCAGTCGGTCCATGTCGCGATCGACGCCCGGGCCGAGCGTCAACGCAAATACGCTGCCCTTCGCGAATCGCCACCGGTGACCCGCGACCAGGCGCGCATTGGCCTGCATCTCAACGCCGGCCTGCTAATCGACGTCCAGCATCTCGACGATACTGCCGCCGACGGCATCGGCCTCTACCGGACCGAAATTCCCTTCATGGTGCGGTCAGAATTCCCCGACGTCGACGCGCAGGCCTGGCTGTATGGCCGTGTGCTCGATGTCGCCGACGGCCGGCCCGTGACTTTCCGGACGCTCGATGTCGGCGGCGACAAGGTGCTGCCCTATGTCGGGGCCTTCGGCGACGACAACCCCGCGATGGGCTGGCGGGCGATCCGTATTGGCCTCGACCGTCCGGCGATGCTGCGGCGGCAACTTCGCGCCCTGATCCAGGCCGCCAATGGCCGGCCGCTCTCGGTCATGTTCCCCATGATCGCCGAGGTGTCCGAACTGCTGCGTGCCCGGGCGCTGCTCGACCTCGAACTGGAGCGGGCCCGGCGGCGCGGGCAGTCCGCGCCTGGCCGGCTGCGTGTTGGCGTTATGTTCGAGGTGCCGGCCTTGGCTTGGCAGCTCGACAGCCTGCTTCCTCACATCGACTTCGTTTCGGTCGGCACCAACGATCTGCTGCAGTTCCTGTTTGCCGCCGATCGCGGCAACAGCCGTTTGGCCGGGCGCTACGACAGCTTGTCTCCCGCGCTGCTTCGGCTGCTACATTTTGTAGTCGAGAAGGCTCGGCCGGCCGGGGTCGATCTGACGGTCTGCGGCGAGATGGCCGGTCGCCCGGTCGAGGCGCTGGCCCTCCTCGCGGTCGGTGTTAGGACACTCTCGATGTCGCCGGGTGCCATCGGGCCGGTAAAGGCCATGGTCCGTTCTCTCGATTTGGCCGAGGCAACCGGCTTCGTGCGGTCTGCACTGGCGCAGCCCGACCGACCCCTGCGAGAGACGTTGCGACTCTTTGCGGCGGACCACGCGATCGAAATTTAGCGCGTCGGCCTGAATCGCTTTTGCCCCGTCGAGAACCTCTGCTAAACCGGCCGTGCGAGGGGGATTTGATGCCGGATCAGGTCGATTGGCGAGCCGCTGAACGCGAGGCCACGCCGGGCCGCGCTGTCGGTCGTTTGCTGCGCGACCAGCGCGAAGCGCTCGGCCTCAGCGTCGTCGATATCGAGAAGCGTCTGCGCCTGCGGCGCAACCACGTCGAGGCGATCGAAGCGGGCCGCTTCGATCTTCTTCCGGGTGCTGCGTACATTCCGGCGTTCCTGCGCACCTATGCCGGCCATCTCGGACTCGATCCCGAGAAAGTGCTGAGCGCTTATCATTCGTCTGGCCCGGTGCCGATCAAGCGGCCTGTTGCGCTGCCGGCCGACTTCCCGATCGTCGAGAAGCGCGCGCCGATCGGCCTTGCCGTGCTCACCGTCCTGTTGGTGATCGGCGCGGGTTATGCGGTGTGGCATTACCTGCCGCGACAGCAGTCGGTGGTCGCCGAAAAGGTTCCGCCGGTTCCCGATCGTCTCCTTGCGACGATGCCGGCCGCGAATGCGCCTGCGGCGACGCCCGTCGCCGAACCGACGAAGCAGGCCGCTCAGCCGGCGCAAACTCTGCCCAACGGTCTGCCGGTCGAGACATGGCCCGCGCCGCGTCAGGACTCCTCGAGTGCGGCCGCTCCGCAAGCAGCGCCACAGCCGGCGCCACCGCCGATCGTCGTCGCGGTACCGGCGCCGCCGCCGCCGGTCGTGATGTCGGCGCCAAGCATCGGCCAGGCCCAAGCGGCGCAACCCGCCGCCGATGTTCAGGAAGCGCGCACGGTTCAGCCGGAGCCCGCCGCCCCTGTTCCGGCGCCGCCGCAAGTCAGCCTGCCGATGCGAGTCGACACGCCGCTGCTGGTCCGCAGCAACAGCTGGATCGAGTTGCGCGCTCCCAATGGCGATATCCTGGCGATTACCTACGTGCGTGCGGGCGAGTCTTACACGGTGCCTGCCGGCATTTCCTACCGCGTCATCGACGCGCGTTAGCGGCCGCGCTACGGCGCGGGCTCCTCAAAGACCGTTGTGTGACAGGGGCGGCCTGGTCCGTCCAGGTATCGCCACGTGACGAAGGGCGTCTAGTTACCTCCGAAAAACCGGCGTAGATTGGTCTTATGAGCATCAGGCCCTATCGCGATATCGTCCGCCGCAAGTCGCGGCAGGTCATGGTCGGGTCCGTGCCGGTGGGTGGCGGGGCGCCCATCACCGTACAGACGATGACCAACACCCTGACGGCCGACGCCGATGCAACGATCGCCCAGATCAGGCGCTGTGAGGGGGCCGGCGTCGACATCATCCGCGTCTCCTGTCCGGACGAGGATTCGACCAGGGCGCTGCACAAGATCGTCAAGGCCACCAAGGTGCCGATCGTGGCCTCCGGCGGCACGGGTGGCGGGTTCCGCGAATTCTGCCGCGGAATTGGCGCCCAGTTCGTCGACGTCGCCAACGCCTCGCGCCCGATCGCAGCGGCCGAGCTTGCTTCTTGCCGCGCCAACGGCGTGACCGAGATTCAGGAGGTCCGCTTCGGCTACGACGGCATCGTGTTTGCGAGCCATGTCAGCGCGCCGCAGATCGCCTTCACGACGCGTCAGCTCTATCTGGGCCTCGCCG
>CAYZQZ010000123.1:0-9666 GCA_964480235.1 uncultured Reyranella sp.
CACCATCGTGCCGACGGCGCCGGCGGCCGCGGAGACCAGCACCGTGTCGCCCGGCTTGGGCCGGCCCACTTCCAGGAGGCCGAAATAGGCCGTCAGGCCGGTGACGCTGAGGGCGCCGATCAGGTGCTCGAGCGGTGCCTTGGTGACACGCTTGGTCAGATGATGAGCGGGCAGCACCGCATAGTCCTGCCAGCCGATATCGCCCTCGACGATATCGCCCTTGGCGAAGCCACCGGCGCGGCTCTCGACGACTTCGGCGATGGCGAAGCCCGACATCACCTGCCCGAACTCAAGGGCGGAGCGGTAGGTCTTGCCCATCATCCAGGCGCGGTTGGCGGCATCGAGCGACAGCATGCGTGTCCGGACCAGCACCTCCCCCTCGCGCGGCGCGGGAATCGCGGTCTCGGTCCACTGGAACGTGTCCTTGCCGATCTTGCCGGCGGGCTGCTTGGCGTAGAGCCATTGGCGGTTCTGCAGGATGTCCTCCGTTCATCTAAGCCTCAACCTGAGGAGCGACCGACAGGTCGCATCTCGAAGGGTGGGATACAGTCTTGGTGTTGCTCATCCTTCGAGACGGCGCTTCGCGCCTCCTAAGGATGAGGTCTCAGTCCTTATAATTCGCGGCACGCTTCTGCAGGTTCGACATCACGGCCTCGACCTGGTTGGGCGAGCCGATCAGCTTCTGCTGCTCGACCGATTCGGCCATCAGGCCGGTCGCGGCATCGACCGCTACGGCATCGTTGAGGATGCGCTTGGCGGCGCGGATCGCATCGGGGCTCTTGTTGGCGATCTCCTTCGCCGTCTCCATAGCCGCGGCGCGCGGATCGTCGACGATCTTCGTAACCAACCCGAGCTGCTGCGCTTCGGTGCCGTTGAAGATCCGGCCGGTATAGGTGAGTTCGCGCACCACGTCTTCGCGCGCGAGATGGCGCATCAGCTGCGTGCCGGCGAGGTCGGGCACGAGGCCCCACTTGATCTCCATCACCGAGAAGCGCGTGTCGGCCGTGGCGTAGCGCATGTCGGCACCGAGCATGATCTGGAAGCCCCCGCCGAACGCCACGCCGTGCACGGCGGCAATCACCGGCACCGGCAAGGTGCGCCACTGCCAGGCACATTGCTGCGGCACGTTGGCGATGCCGTGGGTGCGCTTGGCGAGGTCGCGTGCGCCCGGCACGCCGGCGTCACCCATCGCGGCGAAGCTCTGCATGTCGAGGCCGGCGCAGAACGCCCTGCCCTCGCCCGACAGCACCACGCAGCGCAGACCTTTCATCTTCGCCAGCTGCTCGCCCGCCTCGACGATGCCGTCGAACATCGCCCGGTCGAGCGCGTTCATCTTGTCGGCGCGGATCAGGCGCACGTCGGCGACGCCGTCCTTGAGATCGATCGAGACGCGGTCCTTCATTTGTCCTTCTCCGATTTGAGCCATTCGCGCAGGCGGCGCTTCACTTCTTCGGGCGACAGGCGTTCCGGCGGCTTGAGCTGGCCGTCCCCGGTCTTCGGCCACATCAGCACGGCGATGGCTCGCTGGATATCGGCGAACGTACAATCGTCGGGCAGCCGGTCGAGCAGGTCCTGGACCTGTTGCTTGTCGGATTTGTCGCTCATTGAGTCGCCATCTGCCACACGCCCTGGGCGATGTACACCGTGCCGATGGCAATCACGATTCGCCGCGTCCAGTAATAGAATTGCTTGTCGGACAGCCGGTCCAGAACGCTGCGCGACAAGGTCGTGCCGATCACGGCGAAGATCGACGCAAAGCCCATGACCAGCCACTGCTCGAGCTCGCGGCCGGCAGGGTTGGCGATCAGGGCGCCGAAATAGATCACCTTGGTGAGATGGCCCATGACCTGCGCGCAGGCCTTGGTCGAGACGTTGACCTGCCGGGTCATGCCGCTGCGCACATAGAAGATGTCGAGGATCGGCCCGGTGACGCCCGAGACGAGCTGGAGCGCCCCGCCGATCGCACCGGCGAGGAAGGCCTGGCCGCGCCGCTCGATGTTGGGCGCGATGCTCTGCGGCACGGCGAGCGCCACGAACGGTGTCAGGCCGACCGCCATCAGCACCGCCCATTTCGGCGGCACGAACGCCAGCGACGAGAACACCACGAGCGAAAACAGCGAGCCCAGGCCGAACCCTGCCACGACCCGCCAGTTGATGTGGTGCCGCCACAGCCACGAGCGCCAGCCGTTGGCCGCGATCTGGATCACGCCATGGAACACCATGGCGACCGGCACTGGCAGCATGAGCAGAAGAAAGCCGATGAGCAGCATGCCGCCCGCCATGCCGAATATGCCGGAGATGAACGAGGTAACGACCGCGACGACGGCGAGGCCCGCGAGGATGGGCAGAGAGAACATTGCGGAGGAGTTAACATGACCCTTCCGCCCGCGTAAGACGCGGGCACCTCCCCGTTTGAACGGGGAGGAGAACGCCTCCCTCGTCATCGGGAGAGGTGTTGCCGTCATACGGCGACGGAGGGATCATCGCGCGCTATGGAGCACCGATGACCACCGATCTTCTGTTCACACCGGCCACACAGGCCGCCGCCCTCATCCGCGCCAGGAAGCTTTCGCCTGTCGAGTATGTCGACGCTGTTCTCGCGGCCACCGCCAAAGCCAATCCGAAGCTCAACTGCTTCCGTGCCGTCATGGAGGAGGACGCCCGGCGGGACGCCAAGGCGGCCGAAGCGGCCGTGATGCGCGGCGACAAAATCGGGCCCCTGCATGGCGTGCCGGTCAGCATCAAAGACCTGCTCGACGTGAAAGGCGTGCCGACCCGGCACGGTTCGGCGATCTTCTCCGACAATCCGCCGGCCGCCTCCGACGACATCACCGTAGCGCGGCTGCGCGCCGCCGGCGCCATCATCTTCGCCAAGGCCAACAGCCCCGAGTTCGGCGTGAAGGGCCTGACCGACGGGCCGTCGTTCGGCACGTCGCGCAATCCGTGGAATCTCGAACGCACGCCGGGCGGTTCGAGCGGCGGCGGCGCTGCCGCGGTCGCGGCCGGCCTGGGACCGCTCTCGCTTGCCACCGACGGCGCAGGCTCGACCCGCGGCCCGGCCTCGTGCTCGGGGCTGGTCGGACTGAAGGCGACCCTGGGCGCCGTGCCCTACGACACCTCGCGCGACACGTTCGGCAACAACATCTTCGCAGGGCCGCTGGCGCGGACGATCACCGACGCTGCCGTGATGCATCGCGTGCTGGGCGGCCCCTCGGACAAGGACCCGTGGAGTCTGGGCCATGCGCCGCTGCCGATGTCGCCCAGGCTCGCGGGCGAGAGCCTCGCGGGCGTGCGCATCGGCTACATCGAGCTGATGGCCAATCCGCGAGTTGCCGCCGACGTGCGCACCAACACGTTGCAGGCCCTCGACGCCTGGCGCGAACTGGGGGCCGAGATCGAACCGGTGAGCGACAAGATCGACTGGATCGAATACGAGGGCCGCGTGCTCTACCAGGCGGGCTTCGCGGTGACCTGTGCGCAGTACCTGCCCAAGTGGCAGAACCAGATGGATCCGGTGACTCTGGCCTTCATGGAGCGCGGCGCGAAGTTCACCCTCGCCGACTTCCGCGATGCCCAGTTCGCGCGCACGGTGCTGTTCCGCAAGATCCAGACTCTGTTCGAGCGGTACGACTTCCTGGTGAGCCCGACGAATTCACGCACCGCGCTCGACGTCACGCATGACGCGGCCAACGACGAGGTGATCGTCGACGGCGTGAAGTGCGGCATCACCCGCCAGGGCTGGACCTCGTACCAGTATCCGTTCAACCTGACCGGCCATCCGGCGATGGCAGTGCCGTCGGGCTTCGGGACCGACGGCCTGCCGACCTCGGTGCAGATCATCGGCAAGTGGGCGGCCGAAACCGACGTGTTGCGGCTGGGCGCCCTGCTGGAGCGGGCGCGGCCCTGGGCGCAGCTTCGGCCCGCAGCAATGTGATCCGGCCCGAGATTGATCGGGCGGCCGGCTGAGGCGCACAATCGAAGTCTGTCATTCACGGGAGGCAACCATGCGCCGCCGTCATATGCTCGCCCTGTCCGCCAGCGCCCTCGCCGCGCCGGCCCTGATCACCTCGCCCGCCCGCGCCGCCGTCGAAACCCGAGAACTGCACGGCTATCGCATCCGGACCTTCAACGTACGGCCGGGTTCGGGCTCGCGCGACGTCGCCTGCAACGCCGACGGCACGGTGTGGTTCTGCGGCCAGCGCGACGGCACGCTCAACCTGCTCGATCCGCGCGACGGTGGCCTGAAGGTGGTCGCGCTCGGCAACGGCGCGGCGCCGCATGGTGTCGTGGTCGGTCCGGACGGTGCGGCCTGGGTGACCGAGGGCGGCCAGAACGCGATCGCCCGCGTCGACCCCAAGGACCACAAGGTGCAGTTGTGGAAGCTGAATGGCGGGCCGTCCTACGCCAACCTCAACACACCGGTCTTCGACAAGCAGGGCACGCTCTGGTTCACCGGGCAGGGCGGCGCGATCGGCCGCTTCGACCCAAAGACCGAGAAGATGCAGGTGTGGGACGCACCCAAGGGCTACGGCCCGTACGGCATCGCGCTGACGCCGCAGGGCACGGTCTGGTACGTCTCGCTGGCCGGCAACTATCTCGCCCAGATCGATCTCGCAAGCGGCGCGCCGCGCATCGTCGAGCCACCGACGCCGCAGCAGGGCGCGCGCCGCGTCTGGTCCGACAGCCAGGGCCGGCTGTGGATCAGCGAGTGGAACTCGGGCCAGGTTTCCATGCACGATCCCCGGAGCGGGACCTGGAAACAGTGGAAGTTGCCGGGCGAGCGGCCGCGCTGCTACTCGGTCTATGTCGACGACCGCGACGCGGTCTGGCTGACCGACTTCTCGGCCAACGCCATCGTGCGCTTCGACCCCAGGACCGAGACGTTCCTCTCCTTCCCGTCCGACAGGGCGGGCGCCAACGTGCGCCAGATGGCCGGCCGCCCCGGCGAGGCGTGGGGCGGCGAATCGGGGACCAACCGCATCGTGGCGATCGACAAGCCGCAAGCCTGACCGGCATGCGCGGCCTGCGTACGGCGGCCGCGGTGCTGGCCGCCCTTCTGCCCGTCGCGACCGTCTCGGCGCAGACCTGCAATCGGCAGGCCTTCGAGCCCTGTCTGGCGTGCCATGCGCTGACCGCCGGCGCACCGCAGAAACCTGGGCCCAATCTCGCGGGTTTGCTCGGCCGCAGGGTGGCGGGCGATACGGCCTTCGACTATTCGCCGGCGCTGCGGGCGGCGCGCGACAAGGGCGATGTCTGGACCAAGGAGCGGCTGGACGCTTTCCTGAGCGACACCGAGGCAATGTATCCCGGTGGCTGGATGGGCAGCCCGCCCATCCGCGATGCAAAGCAGCGCGCCGACCTGTTGTGTGTTCTCGCCGGGCCGTGAGCTAAGCTCGCGGCCGGGAGGAACATCATGCGTCTCTTTACATCTCTGTCGGTTGCCGCCGCAGCACTTGCCGGCTTCGTCGCCAGCTTCGTCAGCGGCATCGGCCCCGCCGCGGCGCAATTTCCCGACAAGCCGATCCGGATCATGGCACCCTATGCGCCGGGCGGGAACATCGACGTCACGGCGCGCATCATCGCCGACAAGCTGAAGGACGTGCTGGGCGTGCAGGTGCTGGTCGAAAACAAGGCCGGCGCCTCGGGCATGATCGGCAGCGACGTGATCGCCCGCTCCGCTCCCGACGGCTACAACCTCCTGGTCTCGGCCAACTCGCTGGTCTCGGTACCGGCGATCTACGGCAATGCGCCATACGACTGGAAGACGGCGTTCCAGCCGATCAGCCACATCCAGTCGGTGCCGGGCGTGCTGCTGGTGACCCCGTCCTCGCCGATCAAGACGCTCAAGGACTTCATCGCACTCGGCAAGGATGGCGGCTTCTCGGTGGCCGACTCCGGCATCGGCACGACAAACCACATCATTCTGACGCTGCTGATGGACGCCACCAGCACCAAATACACGCTGATCCACTACAAGGGTTCGGGACAGGCCCACATCGACGTGATCGCGGGCCAGGTGCCGGCGCAGGTCGACCAGGTGAATGCCGCGATCGGCCACATCAAAGCCGGCAAGCTGCGCGCCATCGCCGTCACCTCCGACAAGCGCATGCCGGAACTGCCCGATGTGCCGACCTTCAAGGAATCGGGCGTACCCGGCCTCGAGACCTTCACCTACGCGACCTACACCGGCCTGTTCGGTCCGGCCAAGATGCCGGCCGACGTGCTGAAGAAGCTCAACGAGGCCATGGTCAAGACGCTGACCGATCCGGCCACCGTGAAGCGCTTCGCCGACCTCACCGCCGAGGCCCGGCCCAGCACGCCCGAGGAACTCGCCGTCATGCTCGACAAGGAGGACAAGCTGGTCGTGCCCCTGATCAAGAAGGCGGGCATCAAGGCGGAGTAACCGTTCATAGGGAGTAACGTTCGATGAGTTGGCTTCCCCCGGCCGTCGCCCCGATCGCGCTGCTGCTGGTATCGAACGTCTTCATGACGTTCGCCTGGTACGGGCACCTGAAATTCACCGACCGGCCGCTGTGGCTGGTGATCGTGGCGAGCTGGGGCATCGCCTTCGTCGAATACTGCTTTGCCGTACCGGCCAACCGTTGGGGCCACGCAGTCTACAGCGCTGCGGAACTCAAGACCATGCAGGAGGTGATCACGCTCGCCGTGTTCGCAGCCTTCTCGGTGCTCTATCTCGGCGAGCGCATCACGGTGAACCACCTGGTCGGCTTCGCCCTGATTTGTGCCGGCGCATTCTTCGTCTTCAAGGGTCCCCTGCCGACGTAAGTCGGGCAATTCGCTCGTCCTCCCGCATTTTCCCGAGGATGGACCGGCCGCCGATGGCGTAGAACAACCGCATGGGGCCGGCGCGCAATCACACGCGAACTGAAGTGGCATGGCTGGCCGCGGTGCTGCTTTTCGCCGCCGTGCTGCGACTGTGGCGGCTCTCCGACAACGGCTTCGGCAGCGAATACTACGCAGCCGGCGTGCGCAGCATGATGCAGGGCTGGCAACTCTTTTTCTATGCCGCCTTCGATCCCGCGGGCTTCCTCTCGCTCGACAAGCCGCCGGTCGCCTTCTGGATCCAGATCGTCTTCGCGGCGCTGCTGGGATACAGCGGCTGGACCCTGCACCTGCCGCAGGCGCTGGCAGGCGTGGCATCGATCGTATTGCTGCATCACCTGGTGCGCCGCGCCTACGGCCCGGTCGCCGGAGTGCTGGCCGCGCTGGCCCTTGCCATAGCGCCGATCGCCGTGGCGATCGATCGTTCGAACAACACCGATTCCTGGCTGGTGTTCTTTCTTTTGCTCGCCGCCGTCGTGGCCTTGCGCGGGCGCGGGCTGTCGCTCGCCATCGCCATGGCGCTGCTGGGGCTCGCCTTCAACGTCAAGATGGGCGCCGCCCTCGCCTGCGGGCCGGCGCTGCTGGCCGGTTGGTTCCTGGCGAGCGATCTGGACTGGCGCCGACGGCTGGGCTGGATGGCAATTGCCGGCATCACCCTGGTGGTCGTTTCGCTGTCGTGGGCGGCTGTATTTGATCTCACACCCAAGGCGTCGCGGCCCTATGCCGGCAGCACGAACGACAATTCGATGCTCGAGTTGGCGATCGTCCACAATGGCCTCGAACGCTTTTCGATCGAGCGCACCAAGCGTCCCTCGGCCAGCCAGGCACTCGCCTTGCCGGGATTCAAGCTCTACGACGACGTGCCTGCCGGACCGCTGCGGCTGGCCAATCCCATGCTCGCCGGCCAGTTTGCGTGGCTGCTGCCGCTCGCCCTGCTCGGCCTGCTGTTTGCGCGGCCGCGCGACCGTGGACGCGATCCCGGCTTCGCCACGCTTGCGTTGTTCGGCCTGTGGCTGCTCGCCTACGGGGTCGTCTTCAGCGCCGCCGGCGGCATCTTTCACCTCTATTATCTGTCCGCCCTGACCCCGGCGGTCGCCGCGCTCGCCGGCATCGGGGTCTGGCAGGCGTGGCGGCGCGGCCCAGCCTATCTCGCCATCGGCCTGGCGCTGTGCGCGATCTGGCAGGCGTGGATCACCGGCATGACACTCGGCTGGACCGCGACGTGGCTCGGCTTTCCGCTGGTGGCGCTCGCAGCGGGCGCCGCCGCCTGGTGGCGCGACAAGCGGCCACCGGCCACGATCGGCGGCGTGGCGCTGCTGGTACTGCCGGTAGCCTGGGCGCTCAGCGCGATTTTTTCGCCGGGAGCATTGCTTCTGCCCTCGGCGAGTCTGCCCCGCTGGCTGGGCATCGACGACGGGCGCGGCCCGATCCTGTCGCAGAACTTCCCGCCCGGCACCGAGGATCCGAAGCTGCATGCGTTCCTGCGCGCCGAGCGGGGCACGTCACGTTTCCTGGCCGCGGCGCCGAACACGCGACTGGCCGCGCCGATCATCATTGCCACCGGCGAGCCGGTGATGGCGACCGGCGGCTATCTCGGCATCGATCCCATCCTCACGGTCGACGCTTTCAGGCAGATGGTCGAACGTGGCGAAGTGCGCTTCGTGCTGGTGGGACGGCGGCGCAACGACGCGATCGCACGATGGGCCATCGTCAACGGGCGGAAAGTCGACGACGCCAGGTGGCGTTCGCTGCCCGCCGACTGGCGCAGCCCGCTCGCAGTCTATGACCTGAAACCTGGTCCGTCAGCCGATTGACTGGCTGGTCGATTGGGCGATTGATCGGCGAAAAGCGTCTCCGGGGCCCGCTCGCCTGCCCATAGGTCCCGCCTGCTAACCCGCACCCAGCGCGCGGGCGATCTGATAGGTCACCAGCGCCGCCACGTAGGCGAGCGCCAGCATGTAGGCGAAGGTCACCCACATCCATTTCCAGCTGCCGGTCTCTCGCTTGATGACCGCCAGGGTCGAAGCGCATTGCGGCGCGAAGACATACCAGGCAAGCAGCGCGAGCGCGGTGCCGAGGCTCCACTGGCCGGCGACGATCTGGCCGATCCTGGCCGCGGCGCCGTCACCGCCATCGATGGCGTAGATCGTGCCCAGGGCGCCGACCGCGACTTCGCGCGCGGCCATGCCGGGAATGAGCGCGACGTTGATCTGCCAGTTGAAGCCGAGCGGCGCGGTGATCGGCTGCAGCGCGCCGCCGATCATGGCGGCGAAACTGTAGGAGATGGCGGGTCCCGTTGCGCCGTCCGGCGGCTGCGGGAACGAGGCCAGGAACCAGATCAGGATCATCATGCTCAGGATCGTGGTGCCGGCGCGCTTGAGGAAGATCGTGGCGCGTGTCCACAGGCCGATC
The DNA here is from genome assembly GCA_964480235.1 of uncultured Reyranella sp. Lineage (GTDB taxonomy): Bacteria > Pseudomonadota > Alphaproteobacteria > Reyranellales > Reyranellaceae > Reyranella. The sequence goes on from CAYZQZ010000123.1 coordinate 9,256, forward strand.
GCCAGACTCCTGATCCGCGGGAGCTTGTAGTCTGGCAGTTCGAGCATGAAAGGCTCGCCCGCACTCGTACGCCAGAGCAGACGCTTCATGACGAACGACACGGTAAGCGCGCCAACAATACCGATGGCGTAGAGGCCGAACATCACCAGTCCCTGCAGGCCGAAGAATCCCCAGACGTCACGATCGGGAATGAAGGCCGAGATGATCAGGGTGTAGACCGGAATGCGCGCCGAGCAGGTCATAAGCGGCGCGACCATGATGGTGGTGAGCCGGTCGCGCCGGTCGTCGATCACGCGCGCGCCCATGATGCCCGGAATGGCGCAGGCGAAGGACGAGAGCAGCGGGATGAAGGCCCGGCCATGCAGGCCGGCGCCGCCCATGATCTTGTCCATGAGGAAGGCGGCGCGCGCC
>CAYZQZ010000124.1:0-9656 GCA_964480235.1 uncultured Reyranella sp.
GAGCGCCAGGTCGTGAAGTGGCACGTGCTGCGCAACGCGCTGGTGCTGGTCGTCACCATCGTAGGCCTGCAGTTCGGCTCGCTGATGGGCCAGGCCGTGGTGGTCGAGAAGCTGTTCGCCTGGCCGGGCGTCGGCTCGCTGATGGTCGATTCGGTGTTCCAGCGCGACGTGCCTACGGTCCAGGGATGCATCCTGCTGATCGTGCTGTTCTTCCTGTTCATCAACACGCTGGTCGATCTCGCCTACGTCGCGATCGATCCGCGCATCCGGTATCGCTGACACGATGAGATTGAAAGGCGGCTCCTCTCTCTGGGTCGGCGGCGGACTGGTCGCGACCGCCATCCTCGTCGCCATCTTGGCCCCCTGGATCGCGCTCACCGATCCGGTGATGGGCGCCAATCTGATGAATGCCGAGATCCCGCCGGACTGGGAATACCCGTTCGGCACCGACGCGCAGGGCCGCGACATCTACTCGCGCATCGTCTATGGCGCGCGCGTTTCGCTCACCGTCGGTATCGCGAGCCAGATCTGCAACAGCCTGATCGGCGTCACGCTCGGCCTCACCGCCGGCTACTGGGGCGGCTGGTGGGACGATGTCGTGAGCGGCCTCACCAATCTGATGCTCGCCATTCCCTCGCTGGTCTTCGCGCTCGCCATCATGGCGATCCTGGGGCCCGGCCTGTTCAGCCTGGTGGTGGCGCTCGGCCTCACCAGCTGGTCGTTCTCCTGCCGAATCGCCCGCGCCCAGGTGCTGTCGCTCAAGAGCCAGGGCTACATCCAGGCCGCGCGCATCCTGGGCTACAGCGACCTGCGCATCATGTTCACGCAGGTCCTGCCCAATATCCTGGGCCCGCTGATCGTGATTGCCACGCTCGGCATGGGCGGCGCGATCCTCGCCGAGGCGGCGCTCTCGTTCCTGGGGCTGGGCATCCGCCCGCCCTTCCCGAGCTGGGGCAGCATGCTGTCGGAGGCGCGCGACCAGATCCGCACCGTGCCGTGGCTGTCGGTGTTCCCCGGCCTCGCGATCTTCTTCACCGTGCTGGGGCTCAACCTGCTGGGCGACGGCCTGCGCGACATCCTCGACCCGCAATCGACGACGAGGCGGGCATGAGGGTGCGGGCATGACCACGCCTCTCCTCGAGGTCGAGAACCTGCGCATTGCGCTGGCGTCCGGCGGCACGACGTTCGACGCAGCCGAGGGCGTGTCGTTCGAGATCGGCCGCGGCGAGGCCTTCGGGCTGGTGGGCGAATCGGGCTGCGGCAAGAGCATCACCGCGCTTGCCATCATGGGCCTGCTGCACCGGCCGCTGTCGCTGGCCGGCGGACGGATCGTGCTCGACGGCCAGGAGATCCAGAACGTGCCGGCCGCCGAGATGCGCCGCCTGCGCGGCAAGCGCATCGCCATGATCTTCCAGGAGCCGATGACGGCGCTCAATCCGCTGTCGCCGGTCGGCCGCCAGATCGCCGAGATGTTCGTGCTGCACGAGGGCGCCTCGTGGAGCGAGGCGATGGACCGGGCCGAGGACGCGCTGCGCCAGGTCCGCGTGCCCTCGCCGGAGCGGCGCATCAACGACTACCCGCACCAGCTCTCGGGCGGCATGCGCCAGCGCGTGATGATCGCCATCGCACTCGCCTGCCGGCCCGAGCTGCTGGTCGCCGACGAGCCGACCACCGCGCTCGACGTCACGGTGCAGGCCGAGATCATCGACCTGATGGCCGAGCTGTGCGCCGCCAAGGGAACCGCCATCCTGATGATCAGCCACGATCTCGGGCTGGTCGCCAACATGTGCCGTCGGGTGGCGGTGATGTATGCCGGCCGGATCGTCGAGGAACAGAAGTCGGAATCGATCTTCGGCAGCCCGCGCCATCCCTACACGCAAGGCCTGATCGACTCGCTGCCGCGGCTGGGCGAACGGGCGACCCGCGGCCAGCAGAAGCTACGGGAGATTTCCGGCGTCGTGCCGTCGATCCAGGCCTACCCTGCCGGTTGCCGCTTCAATCCGCGCTGCTCGGCGGTGACCGACATCTGCCGCAGCGTCGTACCCGATGTCACCGCGCTGCCGGAGGACGGCCTCGTGCGCTGCCACCACCATGGCTGACGCCCTGCTCTCCCTCGACGATCTCGCGGTCCACTTCCAGGTCGGCAGCATGCTGGCCGGCGGCGTCAAGACGCTAAAAGCGGTCGACGGCGTGACATTGGACGTCAAGCCGGGTGAGTGTCTGGGCTTGGTGGGCGAATCCGGCTGCGGCAAGTCCACACTGGCGCTCGCGATCATGGGCCTGATCGCGCCGACCCGCGGCCGCATCGAACTCGACGGCCACAGCCTCTCGAAGCGCGAGCGCATGCACACCGCTCGAACGGTGCAAATGGTCTTCCAAGACCCCTACGCCTCGCTCAATCCCCGCCAGACCGTACGCCGCACCCTGGTCGATCCTCTCCGCATCCATGGCGTCACCGACAAGGCAGAGATCGAGACCCGGGTCGCCGACATCATGGCCAAGGTCGGCCTCCGGCCCGAGCAGGCCGATCGCTACCCGCACGAGTTCTCCGGCGGCCAGCGCCAGCGCATCGGCATCGCCCGGGCGCTGATCCTGAAGCCCAAGCTCGTGATCTGCGACGAGCCGGTCTCGGCGCTTGATGTCTCGATCCGCGCTCAGATCATCAACCTGCTGCTCGAGCTCAAGGACGAGCTCGGCCTTGCCTACATCATGATCAGCCACGACCTCGGCGTGGTCGAGCATGTCAGCGACAGAGTCGCCGTGATGTATCTCGGCCGCATTGTCGAACAGGGCGGCTGGCGCGAGATATTCGAGGACCCGCGCCATCCCTACACGCGCGCCCTGATCGCGGCGATCCCCGATCCCTTCAAGCGAGCCGGCGCGATCGCACGCGCCAAGGCCAAGGGCGAGATCGCCAGCGCCCTTAATCCGCCGCCGGGTTGTCATTTCAACCCGCGCTGCCCACTTAGGGCGGAGCGCTGCACCATCGAGGTGCCGGCGTTGGAAGCGGTGGCGGCCGGAATGGCAACGGTGGACCATCGTGCCGCCTGCCATTTCCGGGAGCATCGCGATTAAGCAGACAGACATCGACCGCATCGCCGACTGGCTCATCCGATGTGGGCTCGAGGGCACGCCCGAGTCCGAGCTGCTGCGCGGCTTCTGCGAGCGATGCAAGGCTGCCGGCCTGCCGATCTCGCGCGCGCTGGCGTTGATCGACACGTTGCATCCCGTGCACGAAGGCACCGTCTTCCGCTGGCGCGACGACGGCGAACCCGAGGAGCCGGTGCGCGACTACGGCCCCAGCGACGAGGGCGACGCGGCGCGGATCTGGCAGACCAGCCCGTTCTTCGCCCTGCTGCAGAGCGGCAAGGAGGAGATGCGCCGGCGCCTCGCCTTCGGCGATCCCGCCGACTTCGAGATCTTCCGGGAGATGAAGGCCGAGGGACACACCGACTACGTGCTGCTCCTCTATCGCTTCTCGCCCGACGAGGCGATCGGCGAGATGGATTCCGTCTATTCGAGCTGGGCGACGCGCGATCCTGCGGGCTTCAGCGATGCCGGAATGACCGCGCTCCGCCGTCTGGTCCCGGCGCTCAGCCTCGCCATCAAGACGGCGGCGCTCGCAAAGGTCGCCGCCAACCTGGTCAGCGTCTATCTCGGCCGCGACGCCGGCCGTCGCGTGCTGCAGGGTCGCATCCGCCGCGGCGTCGCCGACCGCATCGAGGCGGTGCTGTGGTTCTCCGACCTGCGCAGCTTCACCACCATCACCGACAGCGCCCGCCCGGGCGAGATCATCCCGCTCCTGAACGACTACGCCGAGGCGGTGATCACCGCCGTCCAGGACCATGGCGGCGACGTCCTGAAACTGATCGGCGACGGAACGCTTGCCATTTTCCGCTCCGACGACGCATCGGACGCCAGCGCCAAGGCCCTACATGCCGTGACATCGATGCGCGCCAAGGTCGGCGATCTGAACGAACGCCGCCGCGCCGAGGAACAGCCGACCAGCACCGTCTATGTCGGCTTGCATGCTGGCGAGGTATTTTACGGCAATATCGGCAGCGTCGACCGGCTCGACTTCACCGTGGTCGGCCCGGCAGTCAACGAGGCGAGCCGCATCGCCTCGATGTGCCGCTCGGTCGACCGGCCTGTGCTGATGTCGTCGGCCTTTGCCCTCGCCCTGCCGGCCGCGGACCGCCAGACCCTGGTCTCGGTCGGCCGCTACGCGTTGCGCGGCGTCGGCCACGCCGAGGAACTTTTCACCATCGACCCCGGGCTGCTTCAGCCCGGTTGAGGCCTCAGCTAGGGCAGGATCCAGTTGCGCCGTTCGTAGGCGATCGCGAAGCCGGCGCGCTGGATGTTCGAAAACGACGGGTGCGGCTCGCCCGGCAGCGGCTTGCCGGTCTCGGTCACGAAACCCGTCACACCGAGCTTCAAGCCATCCGCGATGCGTCGCGCCAGCAGGGCGCCTTGTCCACCTTTGCGGCGCGCACCCTCCTGCACCGCGCCGATGCCGAGCCACGCCGTACTGCCCGAAACGAACATTGCCGCCCCGCCGACCGCGACGCCCCCGTCGCGCGCGACATACGCGTGCCAGCCCGAGCGGCCGACGATGGCGGCAAGCCATGGCGCCAGCGATTCGGGCATGCCAAAGCCCTTCACCACGGCGCCGGCAAAAGCCATCGCCTGATCAGGCCTGGCCGGTTCGACCACCAGGCCGGTCGGCGGAGTCGGCGCCGGTTCAGCCGGTCGCGAGAACTTTATCCAGGTCCGCTCGAGCGGCTTCAGTCCTAAAGCACTCGCCTTGTTCTCCAGCGCCGCGGCGCGCGGCCCCGGCGCGACCTGCAGATAGCCGTTCTTCAAACCGGCTTCTCGGAAGCGCGCCAACGCGAGGTCGAGCGACGCCCCTGCGGCATCGCCACCCAGCCCGCCGCCGATCAGGCGGTTGAACTGGTAGTGGTCGATGCGCCGACAGAGTGCCAGCAGCGGGCCGCCGCACTCCACCGTTTCCAGTCCGACGGCCTGCGCGAAGGCAGGCGGCGCAGCGGCGCAGTAGTCGCGCCAGGCGTCGATCTCGATCCTTTCGAGCGCTTCGGGCGAGAGATCCATCGGCGTCCTCCCTGTCTGAGCCCCCTTACGCCGTAAGTCCACGGACGGATCACTAGCCTTACGTTGTAAGTTTTGCAACAATCCAGTCGATGCCCAGATCTTCACGCGCCCGCGCGATCGCAGCCGGCGCCGGCCGGCTGAATGCCAATGCCGTGGTCGACGCCGCCCTTGACCTGATTGCCCGCAGCGGCCTCGAAGGCCTGTCCATGCGCGCCCTCGGCCAGGCGCTCGGCGTTGAGGCGATGTCGCTCTACCACTGGTTCCCGGCCAAGGAGCGCCTGCTCGACGCCATTGCCGACCGGCTGATCGCCGAGGTCGAGCTGCCGCCGCTGCCCGCGACCTCTGACGGCTGGCGACGCTGGATGACCCAGGTCGCTCGAGCCTACCGCCGCATGGGACTGGCGCATCCCCGCGCCTTTCCCCTGATCGCGGGGCGACGGTTCCTGTCACCCGGCGCGATCTACTTCATTCAGAGGACGATCGCGGCCAACCGGATCGCGGGGTTCGATCTGCGCCAGGCGGCGCGACTCACTCGCACCGTCGGTGCCGCGATCAATGGCATCGTTCTTGCCGAGCTCGCCGCACCCGCGCTCCCACCGGCCGCCGCCGTCAAATCCCGGCGCACAGAACCCGATCGCGCGGGCGATGCACCGCATGCGCTCGCAGAAGAAGACTGGAACGATGTCCTGCGCTTCTTCAGCCGCCCTGAACTCGACGGCGCCTTCGAGTACGGGCTGGGTTGCCTGCTCGATGGTGCGCTGCAAACGCGCCGCGATGCACGGCGCAACCGCAGAACGTCAATGCCGTCTTCCGGTTGAACCAAACGTGATCGGCACGTCTGGCAAACAACGCCGATCCCGACTTGTCCGACAACTCGAAATTCTCCGCGAAGTCGCTTGCGCGATTTCCCTTCCAGCGCCTACGATGCCCGCAACAATCGAGCCGTCCAATGTGGCGGCATCCTCGGGAGGAAAATATGGTCGATACGAAGCGTCGTAGCGTGATCAAGCTCGCCGGCAGCGTGGCCGGCATTGCGAGCACCGGCATGGCGGGCATTCTCGCCAGCGGGCGCGCGCCCGCCTACGCTCAGACCAAGACCGTTCACTGGCTGCGCTGGGTCGACTTCGTGCCGGCTTCCGACCAGCTCATGCGCCGTGAATTGATGCCGGAAGCCGAAAAGGCATTGGGCATCAAGATCAACTTCGAGACGGTGAACGGCAACGACCTCCAGCCACGCGCCACGGCGGCGATCCAGTCGGGCACCGGCCCCGATATCATCCAGGCTTTCAACAACAACACTTACATCTACGCAAACAGCGTTGTGGATCTGAGCGACCTCGCGGAGAGCATCAGCAAAGACGAGGGGGGCCTCTACAAGTACTGCCGCTCGTTCAGCAGCGACGGCAAGATGTTCATGAGCCTGCCATGGGCGGTGATCGGCGGCATGATCGCCTATCGCAAGTCATGGTTCGATGAAGTGGGCGTCACCTCCTTCCCCAAGACCTGGCAGGAATATCGCGAGGCCGCGAAGAAGCTGAAGGCCAAGGGCCATCCGATCGGCCAGACGCTTGGCCACACTTTCGGCGACGCGCCGACCTTCACCTATCCATACCTGTGGTCGTGGGGCGGCAAGGAAGTCGAGGCCGATGGCAAGACCGTCGTAATCAACTCCAAGGAGACGATCGAGTCGGTGAAGTTCATGCAGGGCTTCTGGAAGGACGGCTGTGACGAGGGTGCCCTTGCGTGGGACGACACCAACAACAACCGTGCCTTCCTGTCGCAGACCATTTCGGCGACCCTGAACGGCGCTTCGATCTACATCGAAACGCTGCGCAAGCCCGATCAGTACCAGACTGAAAAGGGCACTCCGATGAACAAGGACATCCTGCACGCCCCCTTGCCCGCCGGCCCCGCCGGTCAATTCGGCATGCACCTCAATCAGTCCGACATGCTGATGAAGTATTCGAAGAACCAGGACGCCGCGAAGGAGTTCCTGAAGTGGATCCACGCCGAGAAGAACTTCGAGCGGTGGTTCATTTCCCAGAAGGGCTTCGCGACGCCACCGACGGCGAAGTGGGAGAGCCACAAGGTGTGGAACGAGGATCCGGTGATGGCGCCGTTCAAGGTCGCCGCCAGACTCGGCCAGACCCCCGGCTTTGCCGGTCTTCCGAACCAGAAGGCAGCGGAAGTGCTGTCGAAGTACATCGTCACCGACATGTACGCCAAGGCCGTGCAGGGCATGCCGGCGGAAGAGGCCGTCAAATGGGCCGAAGGCGAGATGAAGAAGATCTACTCGACCTGAAGCAGGCCCGCAGCGGCGTAACAGGAGCGAGTAGGTAAACAAAATGGCGGTTACTGCAGTTGGAGCCACGGGGGCGCGTCATCCCTCCGTGCGCTTGCGCAAACTCGAGGATGAAAGGTGGCTGGCGGCTACCCTGCTGGCGCCGACCGCCATTCTCCTTGGGTTGTTCATCGCTTACCCGTTCTTCGAGGGCATCATGCTCTCGCTGTCCAGCGCGCGCGTCGGCGAGCCCGGCCAGTTCGTCGGCCTGAAGAACTTCTTCAAGCTGTGGAACGACAACATCTTCTGGACGTCGGTGTGGAACACGTTTTGGTACACCGCCGTCACGACGGTATTCAAACTGGGTCTCGGCCTGTGGCTGGCCATGCTGCTCAACCGGCATTTCCGCGGCAAGGCGATTGTCCGGGCCTTCGTGCTGCTGCCGTTCATCATTCCGACCGTGCTATCGACCTTCGCCTGGAAGTGGATGTTCGATCCGACCTTCAGCGTCATCAACTGGTCGCTGTTCAAGCTCGGCTTCATCACCCAGCGCATCAACTGGCTGGGAGACGGCGACCTGGCCATGGCCTCGATCATGATCGTCAACATCTGGCGCGGCGTGCCCTTCTTCGCGATTTCCCTGCTGGCGGGACTGCAGACGATCAGCCCGGAGCTGAACGAGGCGGCGGCAATCGACGGCGCGAGACCGTGGAACCGATTCTGGTACGTCACCTGGCCGCTGCTGCTACCGGTCACCATGGTGGTGATGCTGTTTTCGGTGATCCAGACTTTCGCCGATTTTCAGCTCGTCTACGTCATGACCGGCGGCGGGCCGGCCAACGCCACGCATCTCTTTGCCACCTACGCCTATCAGTTGGGAATCGTATCGGGAATCCTTTCGGAAGGAGCGGCAGTGTCGCTCGCCATGTTCCCCTTCCTGTTCATCATCGTGGTAGCGCAGCTCCTGTACATACGCCGAGTGGAGACGCGTTGACATGATCGAAGGAGCCATCTGGCGGCGCTGGCTGTTCAGTTACCTGCCGCTGATTCTGTTCATCGTCGTGCTGCTGTTCCCGTTCTACTGGATGATCATCACGACGTTCCGGCCGGACGGCGAGCTCTATCGTCCGTGGAACGCGGCCAACAACATGCCGTTCTGGACCAACAAGCCGACGCTCGAGCACATCTACTACCTGTTCGAGGAAACCAACTTCGGCCGCTGGATGTTCAACACCATGTTCATCGCCCTGGTGTCGACGATCATCTCGCTGTTTTGCGGCGTGCTGGCGGGCTACGCGCTCGCACGCCTCAATTTCCCGTGGGCCGGCAGCCTCGGTACGCTGATCTTCATCACCTATCTGGTGCCGCAGACCCTGCTGTTCATCCCACTGGCTGAGATTATCCGCGATTTCCGGCTGGGCGATACGCCGTGGTCCCTGATCCTCACCTATCCGACGTTCCTCATCCCGTTCTGTACTTGGCTGATGATGGGCTATTTCAAGGCCATCCCGAAGGAACTCGAGGAGTGCGCGCGTATTGATGGCGCCTCGCGCTGGAAGGCGATGGTCTACATCATCATCCCCTGCGCAGTGCCCGGCATTCTGTCGGCCGGCATCATCGCCTTTACCCTTTCGTGGAACGAATTCATTTACGCCCTGGTGTTCCTCTCCTCGCCTGACCAGAAAACGGTGGCGGTCGGGGTCACGTCGGAGCTGATCCGCGGCGACGTCTTTTTCTGGGGCTCATTGATGGCCGGCGCGCTGCTGGGATCGATCCCTGTGGCGATCGTCTACTCCTTCTTCGTCGAACACTACGTCTCCGGCCTGACCGGCTCGGTGAAGGGTTAACCTCATGGCTCTCGTCAGCATCCGCAACGTCAACAAGGTCTATGACGGCGGCGTCCATGCCGTAAAAAACGTCAATCTCGAGATCAAGGACGAGGAGTTCGTGGTCTTCGTCGGTCCCTCTGGCTGCGGCAAGACCACCACGCTCCGCATGGTCGCGGGCCTGGAATCCATCACCTCCGGTGACGTCGCCATCGACGACACGGTGGTCAATAACCTGCCGCCGATGGATCGCGACATTGCCATGGTGTTCCAGAATTACGCGCTCTACCCGCATATGAGCGTGCGTCAGAACATGGCGTTCGGCCTCAAGATGCGAAAGTTCGAAAAGAGCGACATCGAGAAGAGAGTCGCCAATGCGGCGGGCATCCTGGGCATCGAGAACCTGCTCGAGCGCAAGCCGCGCCAGCTTTCGGGCGGCC
>CAYZQZ010000125.1:0-9624 GCA_964480235.1 uncultured Reyranella sp.
GGCGGCTCGTATTTCGAGCGCTCGCGTTCGAGGCCGAAGGTGTAGGCGGCAAAGGCCGGGAAGGGCTGGGCATCGACCGTGACCCGCATGTCGGCTTCGGCGGTGAGACCGGCAGCCGGCGCGCCATAGAGGAAGTCGGCCTGCACGATGAAGCGGTTTGGCTTGCCCGGCCTCAGCAGCGCCTGGTCGGCGGTGAGTTCGACCTTGAGCTTCTCCGGCACGAAGTCCTCGACCGAGAATTCTGCCCGGCCGACGGAGGCGCCTTTGGGATCGATATAGGCACCGACCGACCAGCGGCCGCGCCGCGAGGATTTCGGCAGCGCGATCGGCTGATGCAGCGCGCCCGAGGCGCCGAGCGCCAGGGTGTACCGCGTGAACTCGGTCCCGTCGGGCCGCTTGACGATCAGGGTGACCGGCAGGTTCGAGAGCGCGTTGGCCGCGTCGTCGCGCAGCATCGCCATCAATTGCACCGTCTCGCCCGGACGATAGACGCCGCGCTCGGTGTAGAGGAAGGCGTCGACAGGGCCGGGCTGGCTGCGGCCTTCGACGCCGCGGTCGCTGAGGTCGAACGGCGCCTTGGTGAGTTCGAGCCGCGAGAACTCCTGACGGCCGGCGGCGATCGCCATGACCGCGATCGCTTCGGCGGCACCGCGGCCTTTCAGCAAGGCATCGGCGAAGGTGACCCGGCCGTCCGCGCCGGTGACCGCCTTGGCGATCGGGTCGTTGCCGCGGGTCAGCAGGACGATTTCCAGGCCGGACAGCGGCTGGGCGCTGTTGAGCGAGCGCGCAAAGACGTTCAGCCCGTCGCGCCCGCTGAACGAGGTCAGCGCCATGTCGGTATCGACCACCCACATGCCGGTGCCGGCGGCATTGGGCACGTCCTCGTCGTCATCGTCGCGCGCCGGCGGCTGGGCGGCGTTCCACATCACGACGTAATAGGCGCCGGGTCGCCAGTCCTTGACCGTCTCGCGGATCGGGAAGGCGGTGACCGACGGCTGGTTCAGGACATTGCGGACATCCATCGTGCCGCGCCACTGCAGGGCGCCGTTGCCGCCGTTCAGCCACGCGCGCAGCGACCACGATTCAGTCGCGGGCTTGCCGCCCGGGAACTCCGAATCGGCGTACTCCATCGTGAAGCGGTCGAGCCCACGTTCGTTCACACGATAGACGGCGATGCCGACCTTGCTGACATTCACCGTCGTCACCGGCAGGCCCGCGGCGCTGCCGCGCGGCAGGATGAAGCCTTTGCCGGGCAGGGACACGACCGCGGGCCGCGCGCCGAGTGCCACGTCGACGGTCTGTTCCTCGGCGAGTTTGCTGCCGTCCTTGGCCGGCAGGCCCGCCATCAGTTTCACCGAGTAGTCCTTGCCGTAGGCGAGACCGCCGACGCAGAGCTTGTCGTCGACCGGCCGCACGGCCGAACGTACGTCGGGCGTGAGGCGGATGTAGTCGCCGTACTTGACTGAGTCGTCGGCCACCAAGGGCTTGTTGAAGAACAGGCAGGCCTCGCCCTCGGCCTTGCTGCTGTCGATCCCGGTCCGCCGGTAAGCGAGCGGCTCGCCCGGGGCGGCGGCCGGCTGGCTGATCGGAACGGGCGCCGCAGCTTGAGGGCCGGTGGGCGCCGAGGGCGTCGCGGAGGACGGAGGCGCCGGCGGCGTCGCTGTGGCGGTCCGGGTGGAAGAAGGGCGGTCGAGGATTTCACCGGGCTTTCCGATCAGGTACCCCGCGATGCCTGAGCCCAGCATCAGTGCCACGACCAGTGCCGCGACTGTCGACCGATTCATGGGAATACTCCCCCCTTAAGCCTGTGCGGACTCTATCCCGCCGATTGTGCAAACACTGTGGAGGTTGGCGTCCGGGTTGTGAATGTCTCGTGGTGTGGCGCGCCCGCCACGCTTGCGCTACCAAGCAGGCGACATGGCGTTGCATATGATCAAGCTGGCGGTCGGCGTCGACGATCTCGCCCACATGAAGAGCCTCCAGGCGGCCCGAAGGAAGCAGCGGCGGCAGAAGCCCGGTTCGCCGCATTGGGTCTATACCCGCAACACCCCGCGTCGCGCCGAGGAATTGCTGGCCGGCGGCTCGCTGTACTGGGTGATTCGGGGCGTCATTCGCTGCCGCCAGGAACTGGTGGGTTTCGAGGAGGATTTCGACAAGGAAGAGGCGCGGAAGTACTGCAAGATCAAGGTCAAGCGCACCATCGTCCGCACCGCGCCGCGCGCCTGCAGGGCTTTCCAGGGATGGCGCTACTTCAAGCCGGAAGACGCCCCGCCCGACATCGCCGCCGGCGATAGCGGCGACATGCCGGAGGAAATGGCAGCGGAGCTGAAGAGATTGGGGCTGCTGTAGCCCGGCATTCATGTCTTTTCTGCGTTGTACGGCGCCCACGCTTCGGTCGCTGCGCGCCGCCGAATCCAACCAAGCGCAAGGCTGCGCCTAGCGATTGGTTAGCTTCAACTCGATTCGCCGATTACGCGCTGTGTCCATGAGCGACAGCGGCTGGAACTCGCCGTAGCCTGCCGCCACCAGGTTGGCATTCGGAATGCCCTGGCTGTTCAGGTACTTCACGACGGCGATCGCCCGGGCGGACGACAGCTCCCAGTTGGACGGGAACTGGCGAGTGTTGATCGGCTTGATGTCAGTGTGGCCGTCGACCTGCAACACCCAGTTGATGTCCTTCGGGATCTTGGCGCTGATCTCGAGCAAGCGCTGGGCGACATTGGCGAGCTGCTTCTCGCCCGAAGGCTGCAGTTCGGCCGAACCCGAGGGGAACAGCACTTCGGACTGGAAGACGAAGCGGTCGCCCACGATCTGCACATCGCGTTGCCCGGCCAGTGCCTCGCGCAGCTTGCCGAAGAATTCCGAGCGATAGCGCGCCAGGTCCTCGACCTTGCTGGCCAGCGCGCGGTTGAGCTTCTGGCCGAGATCGACGATCTGGGCGTTCTGCTCCTTGGCCTTGGTGTCGGCTGCCTCGAGCGCGGCATTGAGCTTGGCGAGCTCGTCCTTCAGGGCCGCCATTTCGGCGGTCATGCGGACGACGGCGGCCTTCTGCTCGGCGGCGAGCTTCTGCTCCTCGGTGAGATCGGCGAAGAACTTGCCCTTCTCCTGGTTGGCCGCGGCCAACGCCGCGGCGAGCCTCGTCAGCTCAAGCTTCTGCCGCTCGGTCTCCTTCTGGAGATCCATCGACTTGGCTTCCAGAGCCTTGAGGTTGATGCTGATCTGGTCCCGGTCGGTCTTCAGTCCGTCGCGTTCGGTGCGCAGGCTGTCGCGCTCGGCACGCAGCTGGCCGATCTGCAGGTTCAGCGCCTGGGCCTCGCGCTGCAGGTTCGCGACATTCTGCTTCTCGAGGTTGAGCTGCTCGACGATGGCGTTGATCTGCCGGCCGAGCGCGTCGATCGCGGTATCCTTGGTCGACAGCACGTTCGACAGCGTGAACTGCGCGACGCTGAAGATCGACAGCAGGAAGATCAGCACCATCAACAGCGTGGTCAGCGCGTCGACGTAACCTGGCCAGGTGTAGTCGGCGGCTGACGCGCGACGGCGGGACAATGCGCCGGCCACGCCCGATCAGCCCTCGCTCTTGGCGGTCAGTCCCGCTTCGCCGCGGCTCATCGCGACGGTGCGCGCCAGCAATCGCAGTTCGCCGCGCAATTCGTCGGCCAGGGCCGTTCGATTGAGCGTCGCCTCCTCGGCGAGCCGCGCCAGGTGGCCCTCGATGTTGCGCTGATGATTGGCGATCGCTTCACGGTCGCTGTCGGCGAAACGCTCGGTGAGGCGGCCGATCGCCTCGCGCAACTCGTCGACCAGCGCGGCGCGATTGCGCGCATTCTCCTCGACCAGGCGGGCGAGATGGGCCTCGATGTTGGCCTGGTGGCTGACCAGCGACTGGCGCTCGGCTTCGGCGGCGCCCTTGTCCGAAAGCCGGGCGACGGCCTGCTCGATCTCGCTGCTGATCTGGGCGCGTACCTTGCCGCTTTCCTCGGTGAGGCGGGCGAGAAAATCCTCGACGTTGCGCTGATGAATCCTGAGGGCCTCGCCGTCGGCCGGGCCGGGCGCCTGGCCGGCGATCTTGTCGGCGACCCCATGAAGTTCGCTGACCAGGTCGTTGCGCAGGCGAGCACTTTCCTCGGCCATGCGCGCCATCTGGCTTTCAAGGCTGCGCTGCTGTGCCAGAAGCGATTCGCGCAGCGCTACGTCGGCGGACCGGTCGTTCAGGCGGGTCAGGACGTCCTGCAACTCGGTCGCCAGATCGTTGCGGTGACGCGCACTTTCCTCGGCGAGGCGGGCGATCTGCCCCTCGAGATGCTGCTGCGCCTGCATGAGCGCATCGCGGTCGGCATTGGCGGCAGCGCGGTCGGCGACCCGCGCGGCGAGTTGACGGAGCTCTTCGATCACCTGGGCGCGAGCATGTTCGCCTTCCTCGGCGACCCGGGCGACCTGCAGTTCGATGTTGCGCTGTTGCGCCAGCAGGGCTTCGCGGTCGGCATCGGCGGCGGCACGGTCGGTGACCTTTGCCACAGTCTCGCGCAGTTCGTCCGCGACGGCGCCGCGGCTGCGCGCGGTTTCCTCGACAAGGCGGCTGATATGGCCCTCAAGATTGCGCTGGTGGGCGAATAGCGCCTCGCGGTCGGCTTCGGCGCCGGAGCGGTCCGAAAGCCGTGCCACGGCGGCGCGCATCTCGATCGATAGCTCCGTGAAGCGGGCCAGCAGGTTCTGCTGGGTGCGCATGGTCTCGGCCAGCGCTGCCAGCCGCTCGACCAGAGCGGCGTTGCCGGCGGCGGCCGACTGGCGGCTCTCCTCGACCTTCTGCACGGCACGGATCAGGTTGTCGGTGCTCTCGGCATTGCGCTCGAGCAGCGCCTCGACGTACGCCGGCACCGGTGCGGCGCCGGTCGTGGCGGGCAGCGAGCTGCTCGACAGGATGGTGGCGCGGGCCAACCACTCTTCCAGCTCGCTGTGGAAACGGCCCTGGGCCTGGCTCGCCTGCAGCTCGAGGAAGCCCAGCACGAGCGAGCCCGACAGGCCGAACAGCGAGGCACCGAACGCCGTCGACATGCCCTTGAGGGGCCCTTCGATGCTGCCCTTGAGCTTGGCGAACATGGTGAGCGGATCGCCGGCCGAGACCTGCAAACCGTTGATCGCGTCGGCCACCGCGCCGATCGTCTGCAGCAGGCCCCAGAAGGTACCGAGCAGGCCGAGGAAAATCAGCAGGCCGATCATGTAGCGCGCGAGCTCGCGCCGTTCGTCGAGTCGCGTCGCGATGCCGTCGAGCATGGCGCGCGCGGCGGTCGGCGAGAGGCGGATCTGGTCAGAGCGCTCGCCCAGCATGGCCGCCATCGGTGCCAGCAGATTGACCGAGTCGGCGGGCGGCGGGGGGGAGCCTTCCTCGCGGTGCTGGAAGCGGCGCAGCCACTTCACCTCCGGCCACAGGATGATGACCTGACGGAACACGAAGAAGATGCCCAGCACCAGCACGCCCAGGATCACCGAATCCAGCGTCGGCGTGTTCAGGAAGACCCGGATCAGGTCGTCGTGCAGCAACCAGCCGATGCCCGCCACGACCACCAAGAAGAGCAGCATGCGGACGAGATAGGGAATCGGGCTGCTCATCGTATGGTTCTTATCTCCGGGCGGTGGGCGGATCAGCCGCCGGGTGTCAGGACGTCGACGCGCTCGCTGCCGGGACCGCGCGTTTCGGACGCGAAGGCTCCGACCTCGATGCGCGCCTTCACGCCCTGGTCGATCAGATAGCTGCGGACGGCGAGCGCGCGGGCCAGCGCGATCTTGCGCGCATCGGCAGCGTCGGGGCCGGTCGCGTAGGCGCGCACCTCGATCTGGCGGGTAGAGCCCAGCGACTTGGCGACGCGGTCGAGTTCGCTGCGCGCCTCGCCGCTGATCTCGGCCGACTCGCGGCCGAACTGCACGGTGGCCATCGGTGCCCCCGCAGGCGGTGGGGGGCGGACGGCGGGCGGCGCGGGTGGCGGCGCAACGGCGGCGGTCTGGGCGGGCGGCGCGGTTGGGGCAGGTGACGGTGCAGGGGGCGGTGCCGGTGTGGGAGCAGGTGTGGGCGCCGCGGTCTGGGCTGGCGCACGCTGGACCGGCACGGGGGCCGGGGCGGCGGGCGTTGCGGCGGCGGGCGGCTCGGCTGGCACGACGAGCTGAGGCATCCGGCCGGTGGCTGCGGCGGACGGCGGAGGCGGCGTTACGGCAGCCTGGGTCTGTGGCGGCATAGTCGGGGCCGGTGTGATCGAGGTCGGCGCGCGGCGGGCACCGGCGCGTTCGCCGCGCTCGGGGATGGCGACGATACGGCTTTCGAGCGGGCCGGGCGGCGGCGCCGGCAGATAGGAGCCACGGTCGTAACCGCCCTGATAGCCGCCCTGGTAGCTGGCATAGGCAGGCGGCGTCGGCGGTGCCGCGCCCCAGCCGGCCGCGACGCCAGCCGGCCGCCAGGGGTTGAACGCCATGCCAGGTTGGGCGGGAACGCCCATCGGGCCCGCCTGCAGCGGGATCGCGGGCGCGGGGCTGCCCGGCAGGCCGATACCGTTATAGGGATTGAAGGCGGACACGTTCGCCGTCTGGGCCAGGGCCGAGGCACCGCCGAAGCCCATCAGAGCAAGGGCAAGGCTGCGCACAGCAACCGAAGACGCGGGCATAACTGATTGCCTTTCCAAGGGATTTCCGCCTGCCACAGAATACCCAATGGCCCGGCGAGGCTCAACCGGCCCGGCCCACAAGTCTCGGGGTGTGTCGGCCGGACCCGTCGGTGCGGGTGGGCGTGTGGGTGGGCTCATCATGCAGATCCGTCAAGTGCGCTAATCTCGCCTTGCCGAAATTGGATGGAGGATCGCCAGCATGGAGCTGCCCGCATGGATCTGAAGGGCGTGCGCGCCTTCTGCAGCGTGGCCGACGGCGGCGGCTTCAGCCGGGCGGCGGCGTCGCTGGGCATCGCGCAATCGGTTCTGAGCCGGCAGGTATCGGCCCTGGAGAGCGAGCTGGGCGGGCGGCTGTTCCATCGCACCGGCCGCGGCGTGCAGGCGACCGAACTCGGCGCCAGCCTGCTGCCTCGCGCCAAGGCGTTGCTTGCCGAGGCCGAGCAGCTCGCCATCGAGGCGCAGGGCCAGCGCAGCAGCCCGTCCGGCACAGTCGATCTCGGCGTGGTTCCAGGTTGGGCACAGCCGCTGATCACCACGCTGGTGCAGCGGCTGATGGCCAACTATCCGCGCATTCGCCTGCGCGTCCATGAAGCCTATAGCGGCCAGGTCGAGGAATGGATCGCCACCGGCCGTATCGAGGTCGCGGTGTTCAACCGTTACCGCCGGGGCGCCGTGCGGGGCGCAGAAGCGGTGTCGCGCACCGACATGGTGCTGGCCGGACCGAAGGGCCATCCGCTGCTGCGCCACAAGGAGGTGCCGTTCCGCGCGCTGCACGGCGTGCCGATGTGCGGGCCAGTGCGGCCCAACGCCCTCACCTCGGCAATGGCGGAGCTCGCGACACGGCAGGGTATCGAACTCAACACCGTGCTCGAAGGCAGCTCGTCGTCGATCCTGCGCGAGGCAATCGCGGCGTGCGGTCTGTGCACGGTGTTTCCGCGCCCCTTCGTCGAACGGCAAATGACAGCGCCGACCTATGCCTGGGCACGGATCGTGAAGCCGGTCTTCGAGCAGACGACCTGGCTGGCGGTCGGCACCCAGCGGCCGGCAACCTTGGCCGGAAGGACCGTGGCGCGGCTGGTTCGGCAGATTCTGGCCGGGAAATAGAGGCGAGAATCTCGCTCGAATCTCGCTGGAATCTTACCTCGGTGAGACGGGTTTGTTGACGGCCTGCTTAGTTTTGGCCCCGGAATCTCGCCGAGGGCGGGAGCGCCCCTCAGGCCGGGTTTCCTAGCCCAGAACCTCAATCATGGCATCGTGCAGCCCGGTGTTGGAGGCGAGGATCGACGGGCCGCCCAATTCGTAGGGCTTTCCGGAAATGTCGCTCACCTGGCCGCCCGCCTCGCGCACCATCAGCAGGCCTGCAGCGACGTCCCATGGGGCGAGGTCGTATTCGAAGAAGGCGTCGTAGCGGCCGGCGGCCACGAAGGCGAGGTCGAGCGAGGCGGCGCCCCAGCGGCGGACGCCGGCGGTCTTGCCCATCACGGTCTCGAGCTTGCCGACATATTCCGGATGATTGCCGCGGCCCATCATCGGGATGCCGGTGCCGATCAGCGCCTGACCGAGGATCTTGCGGCCCGAAACGCGCAGCCGGCGCGAGCGGGCGTTCGGCGTGTCGACGAACGCGCCGTTGCCTTTCTCGGCCCAGAACAATTCGTCGGAGATCGGCTGGTAGATCACGCCTGCAATGATCTCGCCGTCGCGCTCCAGTGCCAGCGAGATCGCGAAGTGCGGCACGCCGTGCAGGAAGTTGGTCGTGCCGTCGAGCGGATCGGCGATCCAGCGGTTGCGGCTGCCGATCTCCCCGGTGCCCTTGGTCTCGCCGCCTTCCTCTCCGAGGAAGCCATACTCGGGGCGGGTGCGCGAAAGCTCCGCGCGAAGAGTCTTCTCGGCCATGACGTCGGCGCGGCTCACGAAATCGGCTGGGCCCTTGGCCGAGACCTGCAGATGTTCGACCTCGCCGAAATCGCGCTTCAGGCTCTTGGCGGCGGCGAAGGCGGCGCGGATCATCACCGTGATGGTGGCAGAGCGCGGCGCCAGCGACTTGCGCTCGGGCGGCCCCGAGCGCTCGCGGCCGACCGTCATCGGCGCGCGGCCGACTCGAGCGACAGGTTGATTGCGGGGAGGGAATGCCATCGGACTGCCGTCAGTCCTTGGCACGTTCCATGTAGCTGCCGTCCTCGGTGTTGATCACCAGCCGGGTGCCGACGGCGATGTGCGGCGGGACCATGACGCGAATGCCGCCTTCGACGACGGCCGGCTTGTAGGACGAGGACGCGGTCTGGCCCTTCACAACGGCATCGGCCTCGACGACGGCGAGCACGACGCTCTTGGGCAGGGTGCAGCCGACCGGCGTGCCTTCGTGCAGCGACACCTGGACTTCCATGCCGTCCTGCAGCCAGCGCGACTGGTCGGGGTCGAGCACGTCGGCGCCGACGACCAGCTGCTCGAAGTTCTCCTTGTCCATGAAGGTGAAGCCGTTCTCGTCCTTGAACAGGTAGGTGCAGTCGCGCTCATCGATGTGGGCCTGCTCGATCGTCTCGCCCGAGCGGAAGCGCTCCTGCAGCTTGTTGCCCTCGCGCAGCGCCTTGGCCTCGATCGCCACGAACGCGCCGCCCTTGCCAGGGCTGATGTGCTGCACCTTGGAGGCCACCCAGAGCTTGCCGTTGTATTCGATGACGTTGCCGGCACGGATGGAATTGACGGGGACTTTCATGGGCGTTCCTGCGAGCTAACCGCTTGGTCGGATTGAATGATTTGGCCTCGTCCGCGGGGCGCGGGACGAGGCCAGCGCGGGCTTGTATCAAAGGCCCGCCAGAGTGGCAACAAGGGGAGAGCGGGCCTACAGGCCCAGTTCCCGCTGCTTCTTCTTCGGCAGGGCGCCAGCGATCACGGCATGGGCACGCCTCAGGTAGGCCTTGGTCTCCGCCACGGTCAGCACCCGGGGGTTCACCAGCGATACCCACTTGGCGCG
>CAYZQZ010000126.1:0-7963 GCA_964480235.1 uncultured Reyranella sp.
CGTCGCTGGCGGCGCGGGTGGGCGAGGGCAAGAAGGAAGAGGGCGCGGCCTAGGGCGTCCCGCCGGACGGGGAAGGCCCAGGGGCCCTGCCCGTCGAATACCCCATTCTGCGCAGGAGTAAGCCGACTTGGTGGTCCCCGGCGAGGCCGGACGATCGGCCTTGCCCGCTGCTCTTCGCCATGGCTCAGGGGCCGCTGCCGTTGCCGTGGTCCAATCAATGGAAACAAGTCTTCCGGCGCTTGCGTTTATATATTCCAAGGAATATAAAAACATTCTCGGGAATGTATTGGAGCAACCCATGATTTTGTCACGCAAGACCTTTCTTCGCGTCCTGGGAGGCGGCATCGTGCTGGCGGCGGGGGCCGCCGCCGCCGTGCCGCGGCTCGATGCCATGCCGGCCACGGCGGTCGAGGGCTGGCACGGCCCCGGTCCGCAGGAGACCGACCCGCGCCGCCGGGCGCTCGCCTGGGCGCTGCTGGCGCCCAACCCGCACAACCTCCAGTCCTGGGCGGTCGATCTGTCGCGTCCCGGCACGATCGTTCTTTATGCCGATGCCGGCCGGCTGCTGCCGCAGGCCGACCCGTTCGCGCGCCAGATCCTGATCGGCCACGGCTGCTTCCTCGAGATCCTGGCGATGGCGGCGGCGGCCGACGGCTATCGCACTGACGTGACGCTCTTTCCCGATGGCGTGTGGGCGCCCGACAGGCCGGTGGCGCGCATCGTCTTCGCCGAGCGGTCCGACCCCGCGGTCGACCCGCTGTTCGCCGAGGTGCCGCGGCGCCGCACGGTGAAAGGCACGTTCGAGGCGCGCCCGCTCGATCCCGCCCACAGGGTGGCGCTGCTCGCCGGCAGCCGCCCGTCGTCGTTGCCTCTTGCCATTGCCGACGAGCCGGGTCTGGTCGACCGCCTGCGCCGCCTGGCCATCGCCGGCTCTGAGCTGGAAATGACCACGCCCCGCACCCACAAGGAGAGCATCGACGTGGCGCGCATCGGTGCCGCCGAGATCGCCGCCCACCGCGACGGCATTTCGTTGAAAGGCCCGATGATCTGGGCACTGCGTCAGGCCGGGCAGATGACGCCGGAAAAGGCGATGACCCCGGGGACGCTCGCATGGAACGGCGGCCGCGACTATGCGCTGGCCGGCTACGCCAGCGCCCGCGCCTTCGGCTGGATCGCCAGCGGCGACAATGCGCGGACCACCCAGATCGCGGTCGGCCGGGCCTATGTCCGCCTGCAGCTGGCAGCGACCGCGCTGGGCGTGGTGCTGCAGCCGCACAGCCAGACACTCCAGGAATATCCCGAGATGACGGAGTTGCGCGCCGCCATGCACCGCGAAACCGGCACGCCCGACGGCGCCACGCTGCAGATGTTCTTTCGCCTGGGCTATGCTGGCGATCCCGGCCCGTCGCCGCGACGGCCCCTGTCGAGTTTCGTGATCGCGTGACCGAGCCCCCGCTTCCTTTCCGCATCGTCAACTGGATCGGCATCATCGACCAGCTGGCCTCGACCGAGGCCAACCGGGCGCTGAAGCCGCTCGGGATCCAGATGCCGCTGTTCGTGCTGCTCAATCACTTCAGCCACCGGCCGGACGAGCCGCGGACGGTGACCGGCATCGCCCGCGCACTGCAGCAGCCGCAGCCGGGCGTCACCAAGAACGTCCAGAAGCTGGTAGCCAAGGGCTGGCTGCGCGAGCGAACCAACGGCGGCGATGGCCGGTCGAAGCTGCTCGTTCTGACGCCGGCCGGCATCGCCCGGCATCGCGCGGCCATTGCGGCCCTCGCGCCGGGTCTGGCGCGCGCCTTCGCCGACTGGCCGGAGCGCGACCAGAGGTCTCTGTTCGCGCTCCTCGATCGGCTGAAGCTCTGGTTCGATCGGGACCGTGACCGCGATCGGGAGAATTAGCGCTCGCCGCGGTACCCGCCTCGCTCCGGACGAGAGGCGGATTGCCGGTATGCGACCTGACACGACCGCGTTAGCATCGTCGGCCAGTCAGCCTCACTCGAACGACGCTCGAGAAGCCGGGAGATCGCTTCATGATCGCAGGTCAATTGGCTCTCGTCCTGGCAGCCGCCTTTGCCGGCGCTGCCTTCTACATCAACTTCGCCGAGCACCCGGCGCGCATGACCCTCGACGACCGCAGCCTGCTGAAGCAATGGAAGCCCAGCTACGCCGCTGGCTACACGATGCAGGCCAGTCTTGCGGTGGTGTCGGGTGCGACCGGGCTTGTCGCCGCGTGGCTGACGGGCGACTGGCGCTGGATCGTCGGAGCTGTCCTGATTCTTGCGAACTGGCCCTACACGCTGCTCGGCATCATGCCGACCAATCACAGGCTGAAGGCCATCGCGGAGGCCGACGCCGGGCCGGCATCCCGCGCGATGCTCGTGCGCTGGGGACGGCTACATGCCGCGAGGACGGTGCTCGGCTCGGCCGCGACCGTCGCCTACCTGTGGGCGCTGAACTAGGAGTAAACACGGCCGCCAGCGCGGCCGCGACGCGCCTCAGGTGCGCTGCCGCATCATGTTGCCCGTCCAGTCCGGCGGCTGCGGCTCGCTCGGGGCGAAGTCGATCTCGACCTCGACACCGTTGGGGTCGGGGAAGAAGAGCTGCCAGGTCTTGAACGGGTCGGGCGCGCGCATCAGCCGGTACTCGACCTGCCGCTGCTTGAGCCAGCCCAGCGTCTTGGCCATGTCCTCGCCCCAGAACGCCATGTGATCGAGCGCACCGCGGCGCGGCGTGGGCATCGTCTTGACCTGGATGACGTGCAGGATCGGCCGGCCCTCGGCGCCGTACAGCCAGCAGCCGTCGACCGCGAAGTTCGGCCGGTCGCCCGGATGCAGCCCGAGATGGGCGTAGAACTCCTTGGTCTTCTCGACATCGTCGGTGACGATGGTGAAGTGATCCATGCGGCGAACGATGCTCATGGCGCGGTCTGCTCCCGTGAATTTTCAGCGCGTCACTGTGGACCGCCGCCCGGATCGCGGCAACGCCGATCGAGCGGCAGTCCTGCTGCAGCGGCGGCCCCGGCTGGCGTGCGGATCGTTTCGCATGTCACAATGTCACGGCGTGTGGGGACCGATCGTGGGGAGAAGCATCTTGAGACTGGCCGCGCTCCTGGCCTTTTTCCTGCTGACGGCGGTCGGCACGTCGTCGCTTGCCCAGACAGCGCCAACGCCCCCGGCGTCGGCGGTGAGCCCGCAACCGCTGCCGCAGGAGCAGTTCGACGCCCTGGTGAAGGCGATCACCGCCTCGGTCCTCGAGAAGCTGAAAGCAGACGCCGCGGCCCCCAAGCCCGCCGACAAGCCTGCCGAGACGAAGACCGGCCGCTTCGACGCCGACGCCGCTCAGGATCCCGACGCCGTCACGATGTTCGTCGATCAGTCGGGCCGCGTCATGCGGGAGGGCCTGCCGGCGCTCGTCACCGGCGTCGTCGAATTCGGCCGGGCGATCGACAATTCCGGGCGCGGCGGCCGCGGCTATTCCATGTTCCTGCTGCTGGCCCTCGCGGCGGCGGCCGCGTTCTCGCTGGAAGCCCTGCTGCATGTCGTGACCCGCCCGGCCCAGCGCCGCATCGCCGCCTCGGCGGCCGCGTCCTTCGGCACGCGATCGCTGGTGTCGCTGGCGACGCTGGCGATGTTCGACGGCGTGGGCGTGCTGCTGGTCTGGCTGGTCTGCCGGGTGGCCGGGAGCCTCTGGTTCAACGGCGACACGGTCCAGGATTCGCTCGGCACATCCGTGCTCTCGGCCTTCTTCTACTGGCGTCTCTACGTGCTGGGCTTCCGCCTGATCGTGCGGCCGGCGCTGCCGGCGGCCCGGCTGTGCGACATGACCGACGACGACGCCTGGCGCATGCTGCGTTACGTCTCGAGCATCGTGCTGCTCGCCGCGGTGTTCCGCGCGTTCTATCTCGGACTGGCGGCCTCCGGCGCCCCGGCCGATGCCATCGCCGCCGGGCGGGTGCTGACCGCCCCGGTCATGCTGGCGATATTGCTGGCCTTCGCGATCCGGGCGCGGGAAGGGGCCCAGAGCTGGCTCCTGGGGCTGTCGCGCGTGGCGCCGTGGAACGGCTTCGTCGGGCACCACTGGCGGACCGTGGCGGGCGTGACCTTCGTGGTTCTGGTGGCCACCCAGCTCTACGGCGCCGTCACCGAACATCTCAAGACGCCGAGCGCCGTCCTGCTGACCCTCAATCTCCTGATCGGCCTGGTCATGTTCGAGACCCTGCTGCAGGCGGGCGTGCGGCGGCTCGACAGCCAGCTCGACGGCTTCACGCCGGCGTCGGACCGGCAACGGCTGCCCGACGTGCTCGCGCGCTGCGCCCGCGTGTTCGCCCTGATCGCCGTGATCGTCACCATCGCCGAGAGCTGGGTCGTCAACGTGCTCGGCTTCGTCGACGAGCGCGCCTGGGATCGACTGAGCCGCGTCGGCCGCGCCACCGGCATCACCCTGTTCAGCGCATTCGTGCTGTGGGAGCTCTTCAAATACAGCACCGAGGCCTATGTCGAGCGCATCGTCCGCCGCAACGCCGCCGCCGGCTCGGCGGCGAACGCCGGAGCGGGCGCAGGCCCCGTCGCCGGCTCCATCGCCGCCCGCTTCGATACCCTGATGCCGGTGATCCGTGTGACGGTCGCCACCATCATCCTGATCGTCGCCGTGCTGGTCGCCCTCGACGAGCTCGGCGTCAACACCGCGCCGCTGCTCGCCGGCGCCTCGGTGCTGGGCCTCGCGATTTCCTTCGGCAGCCAGGCGCTGGTGAAGGACATCGTGTCGGGCATCTTCTATCTCGCCGACGACGCCTTCCGGGTCGGCGAATACATCCGTTGCGGCCAGGCCGAGGGCACGGTCGAGGGCTTCACCCTGCGCTCGATCCGGTTGCGCCATCGCGACGGCCAGATCCACGTCATCCCGTTCGGCGATCTCGGCCAGATCGCCAATTTCAGCCGCGACTGGGCGGCGGTGAAGTTCAATCTCCGCTTCGCGCGCGACACCGACGTCGAAAAGCTGCGTGAGGCGACGAAGAAGATCGCCGCCGACCTGATGGCCGAGCCCGACCTCAAGGCGGAGATCCTCGAGCCGCTCCGTGTCCACAGCGTCGCCGAAGTGGCCGACAACGCCCTGGTCGTGCGGTTCAAGCTGAAGACCCTGCCGGCCAACAGCGGCGCGATCCAGGACCGCGCGCTGCGCCACCTGCTCAAGGGCATGCCCGAACTGGGCATCGCCTTCGCGGCCTGACGGCCGCGCCGGGCGACGAAATGGTTACCTCGTTTCGTCCGACTGTCTGCTCGCTGCCTACTGGCAGTTTGCTGGCGGCTGAGAGCCTGCGGCCCATCCGGTGAAGACGATCTGCACGACACCACCCGTGGGCGCATATTCCTGTCGCTGGATGTTGCACTGAGCGCGGGTCTGCAATTGAGACGCCGTTGGCGCGTTCTTGGGGCTCGGGCAGTTTGCCATGGGATTGGGGGGCTGATACGAGAAGGTGCAGTTTGTGCCCTGCCAGCCGTATACGCCCGGAACCGGCTGCCAACCGCTAATTGCCTGATTCGAAATCATTCGGACGTTCCTGTTGCCGCCCTCACCGTCGTTCCAACGGGAGTCTCCTGGGCCGTTCTTGAAGTTCACGACGATCATGGCATTGGTGCCGTTGACACCGCTCAGGTCGACGGTCTCGCCGGGCATGTTGAGGGTGAATTCCGCTAGGTTCGTGGCGTTCGGGTAGCATGAGTTTGCGGCGGTACTGCCGCAGCCCATGGCGGTGAACGTCGGACCGAATGCAATGTTCCCGCTGAAGCTTCGGGTCCCGGAATTGAAGTGCACCGACCTGCTCGCGCCAAGAGTGAACATCCCCTTCAAGGGAGCTTGGACACTGACGTTCCAGTCGGCCGGCAATTGGTTCACGTTGGCAATCCCATAACCAGCGCCGAGCGTGATCAGGACGGGAACGTCCGAACTGGTATTGTTGGTCACCACGAGTGTCGTACCGGTCTGTGCGCTTGCATTGCGAATGCCAGGGACAGACAGGGTCAAGGCCGCAGCGACAAGGACACTGCCTGCAAGCCGGGCTAAGTTGACTGACATGACGTTTTCTCCCTCATTGATTGATTCCGAGCCCCTATTGAAAGCACTCCCGAGTGATGGCCTGCAGTGCAATGGCGTCAATGCGTTGCCGTCTTGCGGCCGCGTTACTCGTGCCGTTACTGGTTGCACCTCAATTTGTAAGGGGGAGTGCCGGTGTCTGTCTACGCATATCTTCCACCTTAGGTAGCGCAACATTCTCGGTGGGACGGCCGAATATGGAAACTTGTGCGGTCCACTTGATGCATCTGCGGGGCAGGTGAAGCGGGGGCGTTTCCGATATGCTTCGCGCGCGATACCGACGTCGAAAAGCTGCGTGAGGCGACGAAGAAGATCGCCGCCGACCTGATGGCCGAGCCCGACCTCAAGGCGGAGATCCTCGAGCCGCTCCGTGTCCACAGCGTCGCCGAAGTGGCCGACAACGCCCTGGTCGTGCGGTTCAAGCTGAAGACCCTGCCGGCCAACAGCGGCGCGATCCAGGACCGCGCGCTGCGCCACCTGCTCAAGGGCATGCCCGAACTGGGCATCGCCTTCGCGGCCTGACGGCCGCGCCGGTCAGGCCTTGGCCAGGCCCGACTTCACCAGCATCGGCTTGACCTCGACATAGTACTTCTCGGCGAAGGCGCGGTATTCCGCCGGGCTCCGGTACCACGGCACCTGGATGAACTTGTCGAGCAGCGGCTGATGTCCCGGGTCGGCCATCGCCTCCTTGTAGGCGCCATGCAGCGTCTCGACGATCACCGGCGGCAGGTCCTT
Source organism: uncultured Reyranella sp. (assembly GCA_964480235.1). Classification (GTDB taxonomy): domain Bacteria; phylum Pseudomonadota; class Alphaproteobacteria; order Reyranellales; family Reyranellaceae; genus Reyranella. Next base: position 6,829 of record CAYZQZ010000126.1, read on the forward strand.
CGGTCCGACCAGGCCGTAGGGACTGACCGCGACGGCGTTGATGCCGCGCTCCACCAGGTTGGGCACGTCGGGATATTTCGGGAAGCGTTCCGGGGTCGCCATGGCGAGCACGCGTACCTGTCCGTTCTCGACGAACGGCGCCCACTGCGCACCGTCCGGCACGAACTGGATGTGGCCGCCCAGCAGCGCCTGCATCCACTCCGGTCCGCCCTTGAAGGGCACGTGGGTGAAGCGCGCGCCGGTCGTCTGCTCGACCTCGATCATCAGCAGATGCCCGGTGCCGCCGATGCCGCTGGTGCCGTAGTTCAGCTTGTCCGGGTTCTTCTTGCCGTCGGCGATCAGGTCGTCGATCGACTTCCACGGGGCGTCCGCCTTGCACACCACGCCGAAGGTGAACTCGGACAGCCCGATCATGTAGGAGAAGTCGCGCAGCGGATGCCAGTTGGCCGTCTGGTAGTGCGGGTAGCGCAGGCTGTTGATCGTCATGCAGGCGATCGTCTGGCCGTCGGGCTTCACGTTCACCATCTGCGCTGCGGCTAGGGTCGCGCCGGCGCCGCCCTTGGTTTCGACCAGCACCGGCTGGCCCAGCGACTTGGCGACCCGTTCGCCGAGGAAACGCAGGTGCACGTCGCACACGCCGCCCACCGCCAGCGGATTGTAGACCGTCATTGGGCGGTCGGGCTTCCAGCGCAGCTGTCCGCGTGCCAGCCCCGGCGCGGCAAGCGTGGCCGCCGCCGCAGCGATCGCCCTGCGCCGGCCCAAGTGTCGATTGACCATTTTCCCTCCCTTTTTTGCCGACTTTCGCGAAGCCCTCCGGCACTGTCCAGTCCGTCCGGTCCGTCACATTCAAGATCTTCGTCGCGATCCTCTCGGGACAGTTCGGACAGGGCGGAGAAACCGGAATTGGCAACTGGCCTTGGTGGCCGGGGGCCGGCGCTGGTCGGGCGCGGCGCGACCCGTTAGGTTTTCCCGATGCCTGACAAACCGCCGAGCTCCGCACCATCGAGGCCCGCACCATCGAGCCCCGCGCAATCGAGTGCCGCGCAATTCCTGACCGCGCTGCTCGCCGCCGTGCGCGAGCTCACCGGGCGCCGGCCGCCGCCGACCTGGACGCATGTCGACAAGGTCCAGCACA
>CAYZQZ010000126.1:8063-9622 GCA_964480235.1 uncultured Reyranella sp.
CTCACCGGGCGCCGGCCGCCGCCGACCTGGACGCATGTCGACAAGGTCCAGCACAAGCTCGCGACCGACAACCGCGATGCGATCGACGCCGCGATCCGGGTCGCGGCCGCGCGCGGCTGGCTGCGCGTCGATGGCGATCCGCCTCAGTCGATCACGCTCACCGGGGAAGGCGTGAAGATGATTGAACCGGGCGGCGCTCCCCTCAAACCGAAGTAGGCGATCCGGAACAGCCGCGCGGGGAGCGCGTCCCGATGGGAGAGGCTGTGTACGAACTCGGCCTCTTCGATCGGCTATACTTCGCCCCGGGTCGATGAGGCCCGGGGGGGGAGACGATATGACGAGGGCTATTCATCGGATCATTGCGGCGATCGCCGCGGCAAGCGTGGCGTTGTTGTCGATCGGATCGGCGTGCGCGGCCTCGCCGACTCTCGATGCGGTGCGCAAGCGCGGCGAGCTGGTGTGCGGCGTCAACGGCATGCTGCCGGGCTTCTCGGCCGCCAATGCCGCCGGCAAGTGGGAGGGGCTCGACGTCGACTATTGCCGCGCCATCGCCGCCGCCGTGCTGGGTGACGCCAACAAGGTGAAATACGTGGCCCTCGCGGCCGACAAGCGCTTCGACGTGCTGGGCGCCGGCGAGGTCGACGTGCTGGTGCGCAATTCGACCTGGACTCTGGCGCGCTCGGCCAGCACGAAGGTCCGCTTCACGACGCCCAATTTCTACGACGGCCAGGCCTTCGTGCTGCCGCGCGGCCGCACCATCAAGCGCGCGCCGGAGCTCAAGGGCGAGACGATCTGCGTCACCCGCGGCACCGACCACGAGGCCAACCTGCTGGCCTGGGCCGAGCTCGAGGGCATCACGGTGAAGCCGCTGGTCCTGCCCAACGCCAACGAGATGTACGAGGCGTTCTACGACAACAAGTGCCTGGCCATCACCGCCGATCAGACAGCGCTCGCCTCGACCATCGTGCGCACCGGCCGCGGCCCGCTGTTCGCCATGCTGCCCGACATCATCTCCAAGGAACCGCTCGGGCCCTACGTTCGCAGCGGAGACGAGGGCTGGCTCGACATCGTGCGCTGGACGCACTACGCGCTGGTCATGGCGGAGGAATACGACGTGCGCGCTGCCACCATCGACAAGCAGCGCGCCGAGGCGCGCCCGACCCAGCTCAAGCGCCTGCTCGGCACCGCGCCCGGCACCGGCCGCGCGCTCGGCCTCGACGATGCCTGGGCGTTCAACGTGGTGAAGCAGGTCGGCAACTACGGCGAGATCTTCGCCCGCAACGTCGGCATGCAGTCGCCGCTGAAATTCGGCCGCGGGCTCAATTCCCTGAACAAGGAATGCGGCCTGATGTACGCGCCGCCGATGTGAGGGGGGCATAGGTCAATATGGATCGCTGGACGGGCCGGGTAGGCCAATATCGCCGACCCGAACGGGATAGCGATCACGAACCAACTGCACCCCCAATTGGTTGGCGAGCCGTCGGCTAACAATGCTGAGATGCAGCATTTTGCGGCGGTGATAGAAGGCGCTGGGTGAGAGTTTATCGCGGGAGGGGGCT
>CAYZQZ010000127.1:0-9582 GCA_964480235.1 uncultured Reyranella sp.
GCTCCTCGGGCAGCCATACGATCGTGTCGCCCTTGGTGTGACCGCGTCCGGCATGGATGATGTCGACCTGAACCTTGCCCAGCCAGATCGACATGCGGTCCTTGAAAGTGATTGTCGGCCAGGTCAGGCCCGGGATCGTCTCGGCCGCCTGGAACAGGCGCGGAAAGCGCTGCAGCTCCGACTTGTAATCCTGCGCGCCGCGCTCGACGATCATCTCGCGCGTTGCTTCGCTGCAAATGATGTGCTGCGGCTCGTACCCTGAGGCACCGAGCACGCGCACGGCGTGATAGTGCGTCAGCACGACGTACTTGATCGGCTTGTCGGTGACGGTGCGGATCTTCTCGATCACGGTTTGCGCCATCTTGGGCGTCGCCTGCGCATCGATCACCATCACCGAATCGTCGCCGACGACGATGCCGGTATTCGGATCGCCTTCAGCCGTGAATGCATAGGCGTGCTCGCTCAGCCGGCTGAAGGTGATCTTCTTCTCCGCCATGTCCGCCTGCGAGGCGAAGGCTCGTGTCATGTCTTTCTTCTCCCGGTTCTTCTTGCTTGGATGAATTCTGCGCTAGTTGGTGCCGTGATTGTAATAGCTGGTGCGGTCGCCGGTGCGAACCGTGACCTCGAAGGCGTCGTTGTCGCGCTCCATGCGAAGGGTCACGACGCTGCCGGCCGGGCCGCTCGCCCAGAGCTTGCGATAGAAGTCCGCAATGTCGTCCAGCACCTCGCCATTCAGCGTCTGCAGGATATCCCCGCGCTGCAGGCCGGCTCGATCGGCCGGACCTCCTTCCGAGACGCCACCGAGGACGAGCATGCCCATATGCTCGAGCGTAATGAGGCCGAGCCAGGGCCGCGGCGGCTTCTTCAGGCGGCCGTTTTCCACAAGTTCGTCGAAGATCGGTTTCAGCCTGTTGATCGGCACGTACATGTTGCCCGGAAAGGCCGGCGCGCCCGGACCGAGCGCCTCCTGGACCAGGAGGGAACCAACGCCCAGCAGTTCGCCCTCGGCGTTGACCAAAGCCGAGCCGCCCCACAACGGGTAGGCCGGGACCGTGAAGATCGCGTTGTCGAGAAGGTATTCCCAATAGCCCGCGAACTCGCGGCGGCCGGCGACCTTGACCTTGAGTGCGGCCTTCTCGCCGCCGACGCCGGCGACGAACGCTTCGCTGCGCAACTCGAGACTGTCCGAATCGCCCAACCGCATCGGCTTGATCCGCGGCGGAAAGGTGGTGCGAACCAGGCCGAAGCCGCTTTCGTAGTCGGCCCCGACGACGCCAGCCGGGATGGAATTGCCTTCGTTGTCGGTGATGGTGACGGTATCGGCCTCGGTGATCAGATAGCCGATCGTCAGAATCAGCCCCTCGTCGTCGATCACGATGCCATGGCCTTCGCGCTCGGCCCCCAAGGTCTGCGCCGAGCGGCGATTCCTGGGGATGGTCGTATTCAGGCCGACGACAGCCGGCAATACGCCGGCAACCCCGGGCGGCAGGCTCGAACCGCCAGGCCGGCGCGCCTCGACGCCCTCATGGTGGCCCACGCCGTGGCTGGAACCATTGGCGGAACCGTTCAACCCTCGGGCCATCGCTACCTCCGCGTACACTCTCCGCCGCACCGGAAATGTAGGCGTCCGCCGCCCCGATTGCTATATGACGCTGCATGGCGTCCCCCGCCGATCCGTTCGAAATCACCGACGAGCCTGCCCCGGCCGATCCACAGCCGGCCGGTCAGCTGTCGGGGCGACGTGCCGTTCTGCCCACAGCCCATCTGGATGGCCTGAACGAGGAGCAGCGCAAGGCGGTCGTTCACGATTCCGGTCCGCTGCTGGTGCTGGCCGGTGCCGGCACCGGCAAGACGCGCGTTCTGACCACCCGCATCGCCCATCTGCTGATCACAGGCCGGACGCGACCGTCTCAGATACTGGCCGTGACTTTCACCAACAAGGCCGCGCGCGAGATGCTGGATCGCGTCGCCAGCCTGATCGGCGGCGCTGCCGACGGCATGTGGCTGGGCACGTTCCACGCCATCGGCGTAAGGGTGCTGCGTCGCCACGCCGAACTGATCGGACTTAAGAGCAACTTCACCATTCTCGATACCGACGACCAGACGCGGCTGATCAAGCAACTGCTGCAGGCCGAAGGGATCGACGACAAGAAGTGGCCGGCCCGCATCCTGTCCGGCATCATCCAGCGCTGGAAGGACCGCGCGCTCACCCCGGACAAGGTGTCGGGCGAGGATGCCGGCGAATTCGCCAACGGCAAGGCAGCCGAGATCTACAAGCAGTACCAGGCGCGGCTGGCTGAGGTGAATGCCGTCGATTTCGGCGACCTGGTCATGCACTGCGTGACCTTGTGGCAGAAGCATCCGGACATCCTGGCGGACTACCATCGCCGCTTCCGTCACATCCTGGTCGACGAGTATCAGGATACCAACGTCGCGCAGTATCTGTGGTTGCGCCTGCTCGCGCAGGGCACACAGGACGTCTGTTGCGTCGGGGACGACGACCAATCGATCTACGGTTGGCGCGGCGCCGAGGTTGGCAACATCCTACGCTTCGAGAAGGACTTCCCCGGCGCCACCATCGTGCGCCTCGAACGCAACTACCGTTCGACGCCCCACATCCTGGCCGCAGCCTCGCACCTCATCACCCACAACGAAGGCCGCCTGGGCAAGACCTTGTGGACCGATCTCAAGGAAGGCGAGCGGATCTCGCTGAAAGGCGTGTGGGATGGCGATGAAGAGGCCCGCTCGATCGGCGAGGAGATCGAGGCGCTGCAGCGCGACAAGCATCCGCTCAGCCAGATCGCCATCCTGGTCCGCGCCGGCTTCCAGACCCGCGAATTCGAGGAACGCTTCATCACCATGGGCCTGCCCTACCGTGTGATCGGCGGCCCGCGCTTCTACGAGCGCCAGGAAATCCGTGATGCGCTGGCCTATTGCCGGGTCACCGTGCAGCCCGACGACGACCTCGCTTTCGAACGCATCTACAACACGCCGCGCCGCGGCCTGGGCGAATCGGCGTTGCGGACTCTGCGAATCATCCAGCGTGCCAACAAGGTGTCGCTGTTCGAGGCGACGCGGCGCGCGCTGGAGACCGACGAACTGAAAGGCCGGCAGCGCAAGTCGCTCGGCGACCTGATCGCGAACTTCGACCGCTGGCGAAAGATGCTCGACGGCATCAGCCATGTCGAAGTGGTCGAGACCATGCTCGACGAGTCGGGCTACACCGACATGCTGCGGGTCGACCGCTCGCCCGAGGCCGAGGGCCGGCTGGAGAACCTCAAGGAACTGACCAACGCGCTGCAGGAGTTCGACTCCCTGCCCGCATTTCTCGAGCACGTGGCGCTGCTGACCGACACCGCCGAGAAGGCCGGCACTGACATGGTGAGCGTGATGACCTTGCACGCCGCCAAGGGGCTGGAGTTCGACACGGTGTTCCTGCCCGGATGGGAGGAAGGCCTGTTCCCCAACCAGCGTGCCCTCGACGACAAGGGACTCGCCGGTCTCGAGGAAGAACGGCGACTGGCATATGTCGGCCTGACCCGCGCCCGCAAGCGGGCCTATGTCTCGTTTGCCGCCAACCGCCGCGTCTTCAACCAGTGGCAGGCCGCCATCCCGTCGCGCTTCGTGCAGGAACTGCCGAAGGACCGGTTGGCCGAAAGCAGCGACGCCGGCCTCTATGCCACCTATTCCGCCGGCCATCACGGCGGCCTGCGCGACCAGGCGAGTGGCTTCGACTACGAAAGCCTTGGCGTCACCGGCGTGGGCCGGGCACGCACGCGCTGGCGCGACGAGACCGTGGACGACCGCCGCGCCGTCGAAGGTGACAAGCCGAACCTCGCCATCGGCCAGCGCGTGTTCCATCAGAAATTCGGCTATGGCCGAATTGTCGCGGTCGACGGCAACAAGCTCGACATCGACTTCGAGAAGGCCGGATCCAAGAAGGTGCTGGACAGTTTTGTCGAAGCCGCCTGACTGCCGGGGTTTGGGGAGTAAGTCATGAAACGTACGATCGCTCTCGCGCTGACCATTCTGTTCGCAGCCGGCGCCGCGCAGGCCCAGGGAAAGGTCACGGTCGTCACGTCGTTCTCGAAGGAAGTCACTGATCCACTGAAGAAGGCCTTCGAAAAGGCAGTACCGGGCACGACCCTGGAGGTTCAGAACCGCAACACCAATGCCGGCGTGAAGTTCCTCGAAGAGACCCGCGGCAACAACCAGGTCGATCTGTTCTGGGCTTCCGCGCCCGACGCGTTCGAGGTGCTGAAGGGCAAAAAGCTCCTGATGCCCTACAAGCCCAAGGCAACGGGCATCGCCGAGAAGGTCGGTTCCTACCCCGTGAACGACAAGGACGGCTTCTATGTCGGCTTCGCCGCCTCGGGGTACGGCATCATGTGGAACGAGCGCTACGTGAAGGCCAACAAGTTGCCGACACCCAGGGAATGGCAGGATCTCGCCCAGGCGCCCTACTTCGACCACGTCTCGATCTCGGCACCGTCGCGCTCGGGCACCACGCATCTGACGATCGAAACGATCCTGCAGGGCGAAGGGTGGGCCAAGGGCTGGCGCACCGTGAAGGAGATTGCCGGAAACCTGCGCCAGGTCACTGACCGATCGTTCGGCGTGCCGGAGAACGTCAACTCGGGGCAGGTCGGCTACGGCATCGTCATCGATTTCTTCGCCTTCTCCTCGCAGGGCGCGGGCTTTCCGGTAAAGTTCGTCTATCCCTCGGTCACCACCCTGGTGCCCGCCAATATCGGCATCGTCGCCAATCCCCCAAACAAGGCCGGTGCCGAAGCCTTCATCGAGTTCCTGCTATCGCCGGCCGGCCAGGAGGTCCTGCTCGAGCCCACCATTCGCCGCCTGCCGGTGCGGCCGGAAACCTATGCCAAGGCCCCGGCCGACTATCCCAATCCATTCAGGGACCAGAAGCTGCAGGGTTTGCTGACGTTCAACGCCGAGCTCTCCGAGAAACGCAACGAGGCGGTCGACGTGCTGTTCGACCAGCTGATCACCTTCCAGCTTGAGCCGCTGAAGGCCGCGACCAAGGCGCTGCATGATCTCGCGGCGGCGCTGGCCAGGAAGGAAAACGCACAGGCCCGCGCGCTCGCCAAGGAAGCGCGCGACCTGATTGCGGCGATGCCGATCACCGATGCCGAAGCTGCGTCGCCTGAGCTGCGCGCTGCCTTCACCGGCGGCAAGCAGAAGACCACCCGCCAGGCCGAGCTGGAACAGCAATGGGCGGCCTTCGCCAAGGAGAAATACGCCGCCGCAAGGGCCAAGGCCGAAGAAGGTCTGAAGCTCGCCCGCTGACGGCGCCCCTATCGTGGCAATCGCCGCCGCGTCGCTTCCCGCCAGCAGCCGGACCGGCCACTCGACCGGCGCCATCCTGCTCGCATTGGCGATCGGCCTGTTTCTGGTCGCCTTCCTCGTCATACCGGTCGCGACCGTCATCTATGTCGCCTTCACCGAAAAGGGCGCTGGCGGCTTCACCCTGATCAACTTCGTCGATTTCGCGCGCACCGAACTGTTCGTGCGCTCGTTCTGGAACTCGATATATGTCTCGGCGATGACCGTGCTGTGGTCGTCGGCACTCGCCCTGCCGCTTGCGTATCTGACCACGCGATTCGAATTCCGCGGCGCCATGCTGGTCCATACGCTGGGATTCCTGCCGCTGATCATGCCGCCCTTTGTCGGCGCGGTGGCGATGCAGCTCCTGTTCGGGCGCAACGGCACGGTGAATCTGCTGCTCGACGAATACTTCGACTTCAAGATCGGATTCATGGAGGGGCTGAACGGCGTCATCTTCCTGCAAGCGATCCATTATTTTCCCTTCATCCTGGTCAATCTCTCGGCGGCGCTGCGCAACATCGACCGGTCCATGGAGGAAGCGGCCCAGAATCTCGGCTCGCACGGCCTGCGCCTGTTCCGGCGCATCGCCCTGCCGCTTGCCCTTCCGGGCTACGTCGCCGGCGCCAGCCTGGTGTTCGTGAAGGTGTTCGACGACGTCGCGAGCCCGCTGCTGCTCAACGTCAAGGAGATGCTGGCGCCGCAGGCCTACCTTCGCATCACGTCCATCGGCATCGACGATCCGATGGGTTACGTCATCGCCGTGGTGCTGATCCTGATCGCCGTCGTCACCATGTGGGGATCGGCGCAGGTCCTGAAGGGCAAGGATTACGCCACGATCCAGCGCGGCGGAGGCGGGCTGGCGCGGCGCAAACTGAGCCGCCGGCAGGCGGTGCTGGCCTACGCGGTGGTGGTGCTGATCCTGACACTCGTGCTGGCGCCGCATGTGGGCTTGCTGCTGCTGTCGCTGGCCACCGTATGGTCGTTCAGCCCCCTGCCGGACAGCTATACCTTCGCCCACTACGCGCGCGTGCTCGGCGACAGCTCGACTTACATAACCAACACCCTCCTCTATTCCGGCCTCGCCGCCGGCATCGACGTGCTGCTGGGCGGCGCGATCGCCTATCTCGTGCTGCGCACCCGCCTGCCGGGCCGCTCCGCGCTCGACTGGGGAGCCGGCGCAGCGCTCGCCGTCCCCGGTGTCGTGCTGGGAATAGGCTATCTGCGTGCGTTCTACGGCGTGAAGCTGCCGGACGGCACGCCGCTCGCCGCGCTCTGGATCATGATCGTACTGGCGATCGCCATCCGCCGGCTGCCCTACGCGCTGCGGGCCGCCTATGCCGCCCTTCAGCAGATCTCGACGTCGCTCGAGGAGGCGGCGGAGAATCTCGGCGCCACCAAGTCGCGCACCGTGCGGCGCATCGTGATCCCGCTGATGACCGGCGGCCTGTTGGCGGGCTTCGTCACCAGCTTCGCCACCGCCGCGGTCGAACTCTCGGCGGTGCTGATGCTGGTCCAGAACAATTCCGATGCGCCGTTGTCGTACGGTCTCTACGTGCTGATGCAGACGCCGGCCGGCCGCGGCGCCGGCGCGGCACTCGGCGTCATCGCCGTCATCATCGTGGCGATCTGCATGGCAGCGTCGCAGCTCGTGGCCGACCGCTCGCAACGGGCGCGCGGGATGGATATATGAGCAGCGGCACATGAGCGCCCAGACATCCAAAGCGGTTGCCATCGACATCAGCGGCGTGAACCTGTCCTACGGGGCGACGCACGTCCTGAGAAACATCGACCTCGCCATCCGGCCGGGCGAACTCTTCGCCTTCCTCGGCCCTTCCGGCTGCGGCAAGACCACCCTGCTGCGCCTGATCGCTGGTTTCGCCCAGTCCCAGACCGGCCAGGTCCGGCTCGACGGCCAGGACGTCGCCGGCCTGCCGCCATGGAAGCGCGACGTCGGCATGGTGTTCCAGAGCTATGCGCTGTGGCCGCACATGACGGTGGCGCAGAACGTCGCCTTCGGTCTCGAGGAACGCCGCCGCCCGCGAGCCGAGATCGAGGTCAGGGTCGCTCGGGCGCTCGAGCTGGTCGGCTTGTCTTCCCTCAGCCAGCGCCGTCCCGCACAGCTTTCCGGCGGCCAGCAGCAACGCGTGGCGCTAGCCCGGACCATCGCCATCGAACCCAAGGTGCTGCTGCTCGACGAGCCGCTCAGCAATCTCGACGCCAGGATGCGGGTCAGCGTGCGGCGTGAATTACGCGCCCTGCAGCAGCGGCTGGGCCTCACCACGATTTTCGTGACCCACGATCAGGAAGAAGCAAACACGATCTGCGATCGTATCGCCGTCATGGAGGCGGGCGTGATCCAGCAGGTCGGCACGCCGATGGAGCTTTATGAGCGCCCGGCCAATCTGTTCGTCGCCAACTTTCTCGGAACCGCCAATATCCTCGACGCCGCCGCCGGAATCTCCGTGCCAGCCGGTCAGAAGCTGGTCTTCCGACCGCAGCACGCAACCCTGGCGCCAGTCGACAGCGCCGCGATGAGCGGCCCGGTGACGAACCGCGAGTTTCTGGGCGCCACGGTGCGCTACGGCGTGCGGGTTGGCGGCGGCGAGGTGCTGGTCGATGCGCCGTTCCAGTCGGGCGGCGAATTGCACGAGGTTGGAGAAATGGTTGGAATTTCCGTTCCGGAGCAGCGACGTCTGTTCCTGCCGGCATGAGTGCCCAAGGCAAGGGCTGGACGGCCTGGCGCGACCTGCCCGCGGCCCAGCGAGCCGCGGCCGAGGAAGCGCTGGAACACCTGGCCGAGGAAGGCTTCGTCGTGACCAGCCGCGAGCTGTCACGCGACGGACCCTGGCGCATCGAGATCTTCGGCGAGGGCGAGCGGCCGCACCTGCACGGCGGCTGGACGTGGGAAGTCCTGCCCGACAAGGATTGGGTCGCCGAGAATCAGCGCTCGTTTCAGCCCTTCCGGGTCGGCCCGTTCTGGGTGCATCCCAGCCACATAACGGACGGCATGCCAGCCGGACTGCTGCCGATCGAGATCGATGCCGGCATGGCATTCGGCACCGGCACTCACGCCACCACGCGCGGCTGTCTTGAAATGCTGGGGACACTCGACCCTGCCGAGACGCGGAATGCCGTCGATGTCGGCTGTGGCTCGGGCATCCTGGCGATCGGCATGGCGAAGCTGTGGAAGCGGCCGGTGGTGGGTGGCGACAACGACCCGCAGGCTGTCGAGGTCGCGATCGAAAACGCCGAACGCAACGGCGTCGCGGCGCTCTGCCGATTCTTCACTTCGATTGGCCTCCGGGCGCCGGAACTGGCCGGCCGAGCCCCTTACGATCTGATCGTCGCCAACATTCTGGCGGGGCCTCTGATGGAACTGTCGGAATCCTTCGCTGCGGCCACCAGGCCGGGCGGCTGCGTGCTGCTGAGCGGCCTGCTGGTCGAGCAGGCCGAGATGATCGTCTCGACCTACGAACGACGCGGTTTCGCCTACGAGCGCCACATCGATCTGGAAACTGGCGGCGCCGGGTGGCGCACTCTGCTTCTTCGCCGAAATTAAGGCCGAACGAAAAAGGGCCGGCTTTCGCCGGCCCCTTCTACGCTTACGCTTACGCTACTCGACTGTCGTTTACGCTGCGCGACGCAGATTTTCGTTGGAGGCCGCGACCGTACCGGTCGCAGCGTCGAATGCCGGAACGACACCGGCGGCCTCGCGGACCGCGAAGGGGATGTCGGCACGGCACAGGCCGAGGTCCGACAACTCGCGGTCGCTCATGCGGAACAGCTGGGCTTCGGCGGTGCGCAGCTTGAGGTCGGCTTTCACAGCAGCGACGAGGCTGCGGTATTGCTTCCCGAGCCACAGCATGGCGTCGGTCAACAGATTGGCGGCCATCTCGGCGCGCGCGTAGCGGGCACGCGCTTCCAGAAGGCGGCGCTCGTCGAACGAGAAATCCATTTTGGTCATGTTTCCCCCCGCCGGCGTCATTTCGCTGGTCAGACTGTCAAATAGGTGGATAGGGCGGGTCATCATGGGTAACTCCTTTATTTGTGCATCGCAGCGTTTATGCTGCACTGCACAGGTCGCAATATAGCGCCTTGAGTTTCCTCGATAAGATCACGAAATCGGATTCTGATATGCATTGAGCGCATGCCCATTGGCATTGGAGCATTTCTAAGCAAAAGACGAACAATTATTGCTCAGATTGCCTGCAATGAGGGCCGCGCGTAGGGTCCCGC
>CAYZQZ010000128.1:0-9533 GCA_964480235.1 uncultured Reyranella sp.
TGGTGCCGCGGATGGCGCACTTCATGATACCGCGATACGTCCGCGTCATGCCCGAGTTGCCGAAGACCCCGACCCAGAAGGTCCAGAAGAACCTGCTGCGCGAGGCCGGCGTGACGACCGATACCTGGGATCGCGAAGCCGCCGGGATTCGCATTCGCCGCGAGCGGCTCGCCGGCACGAACTAGAGAGGCCGCGATGTCGGACGACAAGACCATGCGCGATCTGATCGATGACATCGAGGCCGTGCGCGAAACCCTGATGGACACGTCGCGGTCTGTCGCCATGGAACGACTGGCGAAGCGGGGCACGCTGAGCGCCCGCACGCGCATCGATCGGCTGCTCGACAGGGATTCCTTTTCAGAGGTCGGCGCGCTGGTTGCTGCCGACGACCCCGGCAGCGCGCCGCCGCCTGCGCGCACCGTGTCGCCGGCCGATGGCGTGATCGTCGGCACGGGCCTGATCGAGGGGCGGCCGGTCGTCGTCTTTTCGCAGGACTTCGCGGTGTTCGGCGGCAGCATCGGCCGGCTCGGCAGCGCCAAGATCCAGCGCGCCCTGCAACTTGCCATCACGCGCGGCCTGCCGCTGGTCATGATCCTCGATGGCGGCGGCCATCGCATCCAGGATGGACAGGACGCGCGCCACTTCGCCAATGCGAACGCTACCTTCCACAATTTTGCCCGCGCGTCGGGCTGGGTGCCGATGATCGCGCTCATGCTGGGCGCGGGCTTTGCCGGACCGACCAACTATGCCGGCATGGCCGACCTGGTCGTGATGGTGCGGGGCACCTCGACCATGGGCATTGCCGGGCCCGCGCTGGTCAAGGCAGCCATCAGCGAGGACGTCGATGCACAGAGCCTCGGAGGCGCGGATGTCCAGGTTGACCGCCAGGGACTGGCCGACCTTGGTGTCGACAACGAGGACGAGGCCTTCGTGGCCGCGCGCCGGTTCCTGTCATATCTTCCCGGCAACGCACGTGGCGCGGCGCCGCTGACCGACTATCCGCCGGTCGAACGCATCGATGATTCGATTCTCGACCTCGTGCCGGTCTCGACCCGCAAGGCGTACGACGTGCGCAAGGTGCTGCGGCTCGTGGCCGACCCGGACAGCTACTTCGAGCTGAAGCCGACCTTCGCTGGCAACATGGTGACGGTGCTTGCGCGGCTGGGTGGACGCCCGATCGGCATCATTGCCAACCAGCCTCTGCGGCTCGGCGGCATGATCAACTCCGATGCCTGCGACAAGGGGGCCCACTTCATCGCCCTGTGCGATGCATTCGGCCTGCCCATCGTCTCCTTCATCGACGTGCCTGGCTTCTCTATCGGCTCGAGCGCCGAACGCACGACACTCGGCCGGCGCAGCGCCAAGCTGGTCTTCGAATGGGGGCACGCAACCGTGCCGCGCGTTTCCATCGTGATTCGCAAAGGGTATGGGCTCGGCTATTTTGCGATGTGCGGCGGGCGCAGCTTCGCCGCCGACGCGTGCCTGGCCTGGCCGTCGGCCGAGATCTGCGCCATGTCGATCGAGGGTGCCATCGACGTCGCCTTTCGCAAGGAATACGAGCGAGCTCCCGACCCGGCGGCGCGACGCCGCGAGATGATCGACGAGACGCGCACCAAAATCGGCGCGCTACGGGCCGCCGAGGGTTTCGGCGTGGACGACGTCATCGATCCGCGCGATACCCGCCGCCGCCTGGCTGATATTTTCGCCAGCACGTTGCCGCGCCGGCCGCAGGACCATCCGCCGAAGTTTCGCTCGATCGCCCCGATCTGAGGTGAGATCAGTCCGCACCGCGGCCCTTTGCCGACCAATGCGCCCCCGTTTCGCCGGTCCGGTGCGAGCCGACTCCGCCGCGATCCCCCGGGATCTGGCGAAAGGGGGCGGGGATTCCGAACGGGAGTCGAGTAAGCTGGATGCAGTCGCGTCGGGGAAGTGTGATGCCGATCTATCAAAGAGGTGACGTTCGCATTCGCTACGAGGAAGTCGGCTCCGGCTTCCCGCTGCTGGTCATCCCCGGCGGCGGATTGAACTCGCGGATCAGCAACTGGCCGAACGCCGTCATCAACGCGATGGAGGAGTTCAGGAACGACTTCCGCTGCATCACCATGGACCAGCGCAACGCCAATGGCGGCGAGTCCTCCGGTCCGGTGCCGGTCGAGAACGCGTGGGACGCGTTCGCCGACGATCATCTGGGACTGATGGACCATCTCGGGATCCGCGAGTTCTTCTTCATGGGCTACTGCATCGGCGGTTGCTTCGCCGGCAAGCTGCTGCAGCGTGCGCCGCAACGGGTCGTTGCCGCCGTGTTCTGCCAGACCGTGGGCGAACGGGCCGAAGACCCGGGCGTCATGATTCGGCACAGCGAGCAGAACTGGATTCCGGAGTTCCGGAAGCGGCGGCCCGACGTGTCGACGGAGACCATCGGGAAATACATGGACAGCCTCTGGCGCGTGCAGCCCGATTTTCTCTACAGCGTGTCGCGCGACTTCATCGCCGGCTGCCCGACGCCGATCCTGGTCCTGCCGGACGACACGCCATCGCATCCGTTGCAGACATCTATCGACGTCGCCTCACTGGCGCCGAATGCCGAGATCACGGTGTTCCCGTGGAAGAACCCACCGGAGCTGAAGGCCCGCACGATTGATCGCGTGCGCAAATTCCTGAAATCTCACCTTCCGAAGTGAGGCCGACCATGTCCCAGTTGCGATACGAAAAGCTGCATCCGGAATTCGGCGTCCGCATTCACGGCGTCGACGTCAGCAAGCCGCTGCCGCCCGATCTGATCCGGGAGATCAACGCCGCGGTCGATCGCTATTCGTTCGTCTGCTTCCCGGGCCAGTCGATGAATGACGACCGCCAGCTTGCTCTCACGCGCCAGCTGGGCCGACCCGAACCCAGCCACACCGCTCTCGGAAGGACCGAGTATTTCGGCACCATCGGCAACGTCCAACAGGACGGCACGGCGCTCGGCAATTCGCACAAGAAGACCATCTTCCTCACCGGCAACAACATGTGGCACTCCGATGCCTCGTTCAAACCGGTGCCGGCATTCCTCTCGATCATGTGCGCCTACGAAACGCCGTCCGAGGGCGGCACGACGATGTTCGTTTCGCTGCGCGCCGCCTACGATCGCCTGTCGCCCGAGCGCAAGGCCGAGCTCGATCCCCTGATCGCGATCCACGACTACGTCTATTCGCGCTCGAAGGTCGCGCCCGATGCGGTATCGCCCGAGCTGGCGGCCTCGCTGCCGCCGGTGCGCCAGCGGCTCGTCCGGACCAATCCGGCGACCGGCGCCCGGAACCTGTTCCTCGGCTCCCATGTCCGGGAGATCGAGGGCATGAGTCCGGCCGCCGGTCGTGCCCTGATCGACGAGCTGACCGAAGAGGCGATTCGGCCCGAGCACATCTACAATCATGCCTGGCAACCGGGGGAAGTCGTGTTGTGGGACAATCGCTGCCTGCTCCATGCCGGCAGCGGTTACGACGCCGACCGCCACCGCCGCTATATGCGCCAGACCCGCGTCAGCGGCGCATGCTCCACGCTGGAAGAGGCTGCCTAGCGACATGCTGACGGACCGCTACGGGCTGCCGATTTCCACGACGGTCGCCGCCGCGCGCGATGCCTATGTCGAAGGCGTCGACCTTCTCCTGACCGTCTATCCCGGCGCCGCCGCCGCGTTCGACCGCGCCATCGCCGCCGATCCTGGGTTCGCCTTGGCTCATGTCGGCAAGGCCCGCGCCTTTCAGCTTGCGACCAATCTTGCGGCCATGCGCGAATGCTTCGCCACGGCTGAATCGCTCAGCGAGGGCTGCTCGGCACGCGAGCAGAGCCACATGAATGTCTTTCGTCACCTGTTCGCCGGCCAGTCGGTCGCGGCGCTGGCTGCGATCCGCACCCATGTGGGGTCGTGGCCGCGCGACGCGCTGGTGCTGAGCCTGGCCGCCAATCAGGGCGGGTTGATCGGGATGTCCGGTCTGCCCGGCCGGGAGCAGGGCCTCATCGATTTTCTCGAGCCTCTCGCGCCGCACTACGGCGAGGATTGGTGGTTCGAAGCGCATTACGGCATGGCGCTGTCGGAGATCGGTCGCCACGACGAGGCACGTCCGAAAATCGAGCGCTCCCTGGCCCAGGAGCGTCGCAACGCCTACGGCGCCCACGCCTTCGCCCATCTTTGCTACGAGACCGGCGAACGCGACAGCGGTATCGCGTTCATGCGCGATTGGCTGCCGCTATACGATCGCGGCGGCGGATTGTTCGGCCACCTGAACTGGCATCTCGGCCTGTTCGAGTTGCACGCCGGCAATCTGGAAGCGGGGTTGCGCCTCTACAACGACACCTTCTGCTCGGACGATCATCGCGGCGCCGTGCATCAGAAGCTGTCGGACTCGTCCTCGTTCCTGTGGCGATCGGAGTTGGCCGGGCATCCCCGCGATGAAGCGCGTTGGGCGAAGCTCCGGGAGTATGCCCGCGAGAAGTTCCCCCGGCCGGGCTTTTCACTCGTCGACTGGCACATCGCGCTCACCTACGCCGCCGTCGGCGATGCCGCAGAGGTGGAGCGATGGGCGCAGGCCATCGAGGAGCTGGTCCAGGCCGGCCGCTATCCTTCCGGTTCCACGATTCCCGCGGTGGCGCGCGCCTTCGCCGCCTTCCAGCGGCGTGACTATGACGCGGCGATCGACCTGATCGTGCCCATGCTGCCCGATCGCGAACGCATGGGCGGCAGCCGGGCGCAGGTGGATCTGCTGGAAGCGACGTTGCTGCGGGCCTATCTCGAGTCCGGCCGTGTGGCCGAAGCCGAGCGGCTGGCAGCGAGCCGGCGACCGGGACCGGCGAAGCTGCCGGTCGCGGCGCCTATTTGATCCCGAGCAGCTCGACGTCGAAAATCAGCGTCGCGTTGGGCGGGATGACTCCGCCGGCACCACGCGCGCCGTAGCCGAGCTCTGGCGGAATGATAAGAGTGCGCTTGCCGCCGACCTTCATGGTGGCGACGCCCTCGTCCCAGCCGCCGATGACGCGCTTCATGCCGATGGGAAATTCGAAGGGCTGTCCACGATCGACGGACGAATCGAATTTCTTGCCCTTCTTGCCGCCTTCGGAGAGCCAGCCGGTGTAGTGCATGACGCAGGTCTGGCCGGTCTTGGGGCTGGCACCTGTGCCGACGGTCGTGTCGATGATTTGCAGGCCGGATGGCGTCGTCATGGCGTTTCCTTGGGTTTGCGCGGTGGCTGGACAGGCAGCGGTGAAAGTTGCGGTGGCAAGAGTTGTGGTTGCGATCAGGGCGCGGCGGGTCACTGACATATGGCTTCCTTTTGATTGCTTTTCAGCGCCCCGAACCCGGCCGTCGCCGCCCGCGGCGGACCTTACTTGATGGCCAGCAGATCGACGTCGAAGATCAGGGTCGCATTGGGCGGGATTACCTCGTTGCCGCGCAACCCATAGCCGAGCTGCGGCGGAATGATCAGGGTTCGCTTGCCGCCGACTTTCATGGTGGCAACGCCCTCGTCCCAGCCGGCAATCACCTGCTTCCTGCCGATGGAAAATTCGAAGGGCTGCCCGTGGTCGAAGGACGAATCGAATTTCCTGCCCTTCTTGCCGCCTTCGTAGAGCCAACCCGTGTAGTGCATCACACAGGTCTGGCCGCTCCGGGGATTGGGGCCCGTGCCAATCTTCGTATCGATGATTTTCAGCCCGGTCATGGACGTCGTGGCGTATCCCTGGGCTTGCGCGACGGCCGGGCAGCCGGCGGCGAGCGTTGCGGTTGCGATCAGAACGCGGCGTGTTACTGGCATAAGGCTTCCTTCTGATTGCTTTGTACCGCGTCTCACATCGCCGTCATACCGCCGTCCACGAACAGCAGCGCACCGGTGACGTAGGAGGCATCGTCCGACGCAAGGAACAGAATCGCGGCGGCGACTTCCTCGGCCCGTCCCGGGCGCTTCAGCATGGTGCCCTTCGCGGCGCTGGCGTTGTACTGCGCGACGGTCTCGCCGGCCGCCGCGATGCGGCGCTCATGGAACGGCGTGAAGATCGGCCCGGGGCCCACGGCATTCACGCGAATGCCTTCCGGCGAGTGGTCGGCGGCGAGCGCCCGCGTCAGGCCGGCGATCGCGGCCTTGGTGGTGTCGTACTGAAGGTTGCCGCCGCCGGCGACGACGGACCGTACGGAGGCGACGTTGACGATGGCGCCGCCTTTTTCCCGGCGCATCAGCGGAACCGCTGCCTTGGCGCAGAACGCGTAGCTCATCAGGTTGACGTTCAGGATCTCGTTCCAGCTCGCCGCGCTCGCTTCGTCGATCTTCTCGTATTTGCGGATGCCGGCGTTGTTGACGAGGATGTCGAGGCGCCCGAATTTTTCCGCGGCGCCGTTGACGAAGGCGAGGCAGGCGGCCTCCGTGCCGACGTCGGCCTGCGTGAACGCGACCTTGGCGCCGGCGGCCTGGAGTTCCGCCGCCACGCGCTGGCCGCGCTCGCCGTCGCGATCGCAGAACGCCACGCGTGCGCCTTCGGCGACGAACCGCCTGACCGTCGCCTCGCCGATTCCGGATGCGCCGCCCGTCACCGCCGCGATCTTGCCGTCGAGCCTTCCCATCGTTTCCTCCCTTTGTGTCTTGCGGTCGTGGCCCGAGGCTAGAGCATTTCCACTCCAGCGCGGGCGCAATCTTCGTCTTCCTGCGCGGTTCCCCCGCCGACGCCGCAGGCGCCGATCAGCACACCGTTGCGGAAGATCGGCACTGCGCCCTGGCCATAGAACATGTGGCTGCCTTCGGCGGCGGCGATGCCGCGCAGGGTCGGGTGGTCGGCGCGGGGCGTCAGCTCGCCACTCGGCCGACCGAAGGCAGCCGAGGCGATGGCCTTGCCCTGGCTGCCGAAGGAGCCGGCCCACATGGCGCCATCCATGCGCTGGAAGGCGAGGAGCCGGCCGCCCGCGTCGCATACGGCGATGTTCATCTTGGCGCCGATCTGGTTCGCCTTCTCCATGGCGCCGGCGATCACGCGATTGGCATCCGCGAGGCTGAGGGTCATGAGGTCAATTCCTTTCCGTTCGGGAACTCGTCGTCGGCGACTGCGACGTGGGATTGTAGCGACAACGGCGGAAAAGAGCGCGTCGCGGTGCCTCGTCCTCTCTCGAGACAAGCGGGGCAGCGCCAGGGATCAGTCGTTGATCCGGCACAGATGTCGTCATTCTTTGGCCTGAGAAAATGGACGTACCAGAGGGTACCAGCCTCCCTGCGCTCCTGACGGAGCTTCGCGAGGCACCCAACGGCCTCCGGGTGGGGAGCTACCCGAAACCCACAGGGCGGAGGGTGGCGGACAGGGCGGGATTCGAACCCGCGGTGGCTGTTACACCACGCACGCTTTCCAAGCGTGTGCCTTAAACCACTCGGCCACCTGTCCGGCGAGAGCGGTCGGCCGCTCTTATAGCGCGGCAAGAGGCGCGGGCAACGACTCTTCCCCGCTTCCGGCGGTGCGGCTAATCTGATGGCCGATTTGGGGGAGTTATGGTCCTGGTTCGGGCCCTGGGATGGCTGCTGCTGGCCTTGGCGCTGGCGGTTGCCGTGCACGATCTTCTGTTCTGGTGGTCCGACGGGGCGTTCCGCCCCATGACGACCCGCGAGCTCTGGCTGCAGCTCGACTACGCCTCCCTGCAGGGGCTCGAGGGTTTCGTCGGACGCAATCTGACGCCCGTGCTGTGGACCCAGATCGCGGGCCCGATCCTGCGCTGGCCGGTCCTGCCGATGTTCGTGATCGGCGGCCTGCTGCTGATCTGGCTCGGTCAGCGCCACGAGGAGCGGGGAGGCGACTCGGGCTTCGTCCTGGCGTCCCGGCCGCGCCGCCGCCGCCGCGGCCGGAGCGGCCTGACCTGAACCTGCACGCCGCCTGCTACGGGCGGCGAAAAATGGGGGAATCCGCGAGGGGGGGAGTCCCCCTCAAACGGGAAAAAGCCCCGGAAAGCCTTATCGGGCAGGCTTAAATCGTTCCCGTGAGAGAGGGAAAAAAGAGGGAATCGGAGGGGAAATTTCCCGCCGATGGCCTAGCGATTGTCCATCTTGAGGGCGGCGATGAAGGCGGACTGCGGGATTTCCACGTCGCCGATCTGGCGCATGCGCTTCTTGCCCTTCTTCTGCTTCTCGAGAAGCTTCTTCTTGCGGCTGATGTCGCCGCCGTAGCACTTGGCCAGCACGTCCTTGCGCAGCGCGCTGATCGTCTCGCGTGCGATCACGCGGCCGCCGATCGCAGCCTGGATGGCGATCTTGAACAGCTGGCGCGGGATCAGGTCCTTCAGCCGTTCGCACAGCGCCCGGCCGCGGCTCTCGGCGGCGGCCTTGTGCACGATCATGCTGAGCGCATCGACCGGCTCGGAGTTGACCAGGATCGAGAGCTTCACCAGCTCGCTCTCCTCGTAGCCCACCATCTCGTAGTCGAAGCTGGCATAGCCGCGTGTGACGGATTTGAGACGGTCGTAGAAGTCGAACACCACCTCGTTCAGCGGCAGCTTGTAGATCGCCATGGCGCGAGTGCCGGCATAGGTGAGCTCGAGCTGCTGGCCGCGCCGCTCCTGGCAGAGCGTCAGCACCGAGCCGAGATGCTCGTCCGGGGTGATGATGGTGGCCTTGATCCACGGCTCCTGCATCGACGCGATCTTCATCGGGTCGGGATAGTCGGCCGGATTGTGCAGCTCCAGCTCGGTGCCGTCGGTCATCCTGACCTTGTAGACGACGCTCGGCGCCGTGGTGACGAGGTCGAGATTGAACTCGCGCTCGAGCCGCTCCTGGATGATCTCGAGGTGCAGGAGACCGAGGAACCCGCAGCGGAATCCGAAGCCCAGGGCTGCACTTGTCTCGGGCTCGAAATGGAACGAGGCGTCGTTGAGCCGGAGCTTGGCCAGCGACTCGCGGAGGTTCTCGAACTCGGCGGCGTCGGCCGGGAACAGGCCGCAGAACACCACCGGCACCGAGGGCTTGAAGCCCTCCAGCATCTCGGTCGCGGGCTTGCGGTCGTCGGTGATGGTGTCGCCGACCTTGCAGTCGGCGATGGTCTTGATGCCGGCGATGATGAAGCCGATCTCGCCGGGGCCGAGCTCGGCCACGTCGGTCGCCTTGGGCGCGAAGATGCCGACCCGGTCGAGATCGTAGGAGGCCTGGGCCGCCATCATGCGGATGCGCAGGCCCTTCTTCAGCACGCCGTCCTGCACGCGCACCAGCGTGACGACGCCGAGGTACGGGTCGTACCAGCTGTCGACCAGCAGGGCCTTCAGCGGCTTGTCGCGGTCGCCCTTGGGTGGCGGCAGGCGCTTGACCATCGCCTCCAGCAGATCGTCGATGCCGACGCCGGTCTTGGCCGACACCTTGACGGCTTCCGACGTGTCGATGCCGACCACGTCCTCGATCTCCTTGCAGACGCGCTCCGGCTCGGCCGAGGGCAGGTCGATCTTGTTGAGGACCGGGATGATCTCGTGGTTGGCGTCGATCGCGTGATAGGCGTTCGCCAGCGTCTGCGCCTCGACGCCCTGGCTGGCGTCGACCACCAGCAGCGAA
>CAYZQZ010000129.1:0-9271 GCA_964480235.1 uncultured Reyranella sp.
GGACCATGTTTCGATCGGCGTGAGCGACATCGAGCGGGCCGGGACCTTCTACGACGCCGTGCTGAAGCCGCTCGGCTACACGCGCCTGAGCGATGGCGAAACGGCGCTGGGATACGGCGAGAAGGGCGCCGTCCTCTGGCTGCTGGCGAGCAAGAAGCCGGTGAACCCCGACATGGAGTCGGGCCTGCATTTCTGCTTCGTGGCCAAGGACCGCGCCGGCGTCGATGCGTTCCATGCTACGGCGTTGAAGCTCGGTGGCACGGACAACGGCAAGCCGGGCGTCCGCGCCGACTACAGCCCGAAGTACTACGCCGCGTTCGTGATCGACCCCGACGGCTATCGCATCGAGGCGTATTGCGGGAAGTAAACGGGGGCCTCAGCTGCCGGTGATTTCCTTCAGCAGGCCGAAGAACGCGCGCTTGCGCTTCGAGGATATCGTCCAGTCCACCGGCAGAGACTGGAAACCGTCCTCGAAGCGCTCGCGGCTCATGCGGTAATCGAAGTAGCCCCAGCTCGCGCCCGATTCGACGGCCGCTACGAAGTGATTGTCGGGCTTGTCGAACTCGAAATGGTCGTCCTCGTTGTAGACGATCGGCTGGCCGCGATAGGCGGGCGAGGCGCGCCACTGCGCGAGCTGCAGGCGGATGCCGTGCGGCGCCGGCTGGAAATGTCCATCGGGCCCGTAGATCCGGTTGCCGTGCGGCAGCAGGAAGTCAGAAGCCGCGACGATCGCCGACGGCGGCGCCCCCATGCCGATTAGGCTGGTGCTGACCGGAATCCTTCCGCTGCTGCGCTTCTTTGCCAGTTCGATCAGCTCATGGCAGCGCCCGGCGGCAATGATGTCGTATGCCCAGACGTTTTCGAGATCGACCTCGTTGCCGATCTCGAGCAGCACGTTGGTCGCGTTCTTCTGCACCAGCCAGTCGACGGTATTAGCGACCGCGGCCTTCACCGCGCTCTCGTCTTTGAACGTGCCGCTCTGCTTGCCGTAGAACAGGCCCAGGACCACGACCATGCCCTGCGCAGCGCTGGCCTTGATCACGCTGTCGAGCCGCGCGGCCCAGGCCGGCTTGATCGTTCCGTCGGCCGTGAAGCCGCAGATCTTCCACGGCTGGTGCCACGAGTAGCCCTGCGGGCTGCCACCCGAGAGATTGAGGCACACGGCGAGCAGGCCATGCGCGCGATAGGCGGGCAGGGCGGCGATGAACTCGCGGGTGCTGCGCTCAGCGTCCCAAGGGCCGTCCGCGTACGACCAGGCGCCGCGGGTCTCGGGGTTCTCGTCGTCGGCAACGGCGTTGGCCATGCGAC
The DNA here is from genome assembly GCA_964480235.1 of uncultured Reyranella sp. Lineage (GTDB taxonomy): Bacteria > Pseudomonadota > Alphaproteobacteria > Reyranellales > Reyranellaceae > Reyranella. The sequence goes on from CAYZQZ010000129.1 coordinate 1,309, forward strand.
TGTTGAACAGCATCCCCTCGATGCGATGGCCGCGCCAGGTGCGGCCGGCGTAGGTCGGCCTGCCGTCGATGCGAAAGCCGTCGCCTGCGATGCTGACGACGGTCACGCGGCGGCCATTTCCCTAGAAGCCCACTGCCGCGCCGTCGCGCCGGCTCTCCGAGGCGCCGAGATAGGCGCCGCCTTCGGGAAAGCGCCAGATGATCTGGCTCGAGCCGAAATCGAAGCTCGGCCACTTGGTGCGCGTGACCTTGTGGCCGCGCGACTCCAGGCCGGTCGCGGTGTCGGCTGGCATGTGGTCCTCGACCCAGATCGTCTTGTCGGTCTCGTGCACCCGCCAGCGCGGTGCGTCGATTGCCGCCTGCGGGTTCTGGCCGTAGTCGACGATGCGCGAGAAGACCTGCATGTGACCCTGCGGCTGCATGGCACCGCCCATCAGGCCGAAGGTCGCGACCGGCCTGCCGTCCTTGGTGATGAAGGCCGGAATGATGGTGTGGAACGGCCGTTTCTTCGGGCCGACCTCATTGGGATGGCCCTTGGTGGTGACGAAGCCGGTGGCGCGATTCTGGAGCGCGATGCCGGTGCCCGGCACCACGATGCCGGAGCCGAAGCCGGTGTAGTTCGACTGGATCAGCGACACCATCATGCCCGAGGCGTCGGCGGCGCCGAGATAGATCGTGCCGCCGTCCTTGGGCGTGCCCGGGCCGAAATCCTTGGCCTTCTTCGGATCGATCAGCTTGGCACGGCTCTTCAGGTAGTGCTTGTCGAGCATCTGCGCCGGCGTGACATCCATGAAACGCGGATCGGCGACATAGCGCCAGATGTCGGCGAAGGCGAGCTTCATCGCCTCGATGCGCAGGTGCGCAACTTCCGGCCCGTCGCCGTCGAGGCCGTTGACGTCGAAATTCTCCAGGATGCCGAGCGCCATGCAGGCGGCGATACCCTGACCCGACGGCGGGATTTCGTGCAGGGTGGTGCCGCGATAGGTGAGGCCGATCGGATCGACCCAGTCGGCCTTGTGCTCGGCGAGATCGTTGCGCCGCAGCGCGCCGCCGGTAGCCTTGGCGTGCGCGTCCATCGCATCCGCAAGCTCACCGCGATAAAAGGCTTCGCCCTTGCTCTCGGCGATCTTGGCGAGCGTTTTCGCCTGGTCGGGAAACTTCCACACTTCGCCTGCCTTGGGCGTGCGGCCGTTGGGCATGAAGTCGCGCACCCAATCCTGCTGACCGCGCAGGCGATCGACCGCCCGTTCCCACTGCCGTGCCACCATGTAGGAGACGCGGAAGCCGTCATGGGCGTACTTGATCGCGGGCTCGAACAGGTCCGCAAAGGGCAGCTTGCCGTAGCGACCGTGCAGGGTCATCCAGAGCGACACCGCGCCGGGCGTGGTGACGCTGCCCCAGCCGGTGCCTGGCATGGCGGCCTGGCCGGCATACTGGTCGGGAGTCATCAACTCCGGCGAATGGCCCGAGGCATTGAGGCCGACCAGCTTGGTGCCGTCCCACAGGATGCAGAAGGCGTCGGCGCCGATGCCGTTCATGGTCGGCTCGACGATCGTGATCGCGATGGCGCTGGCGATCGCGGCATCGACCGCGTTGCCGCCTTTGGCCAGCATACGCAGGCCCGCGGTTGCCGCGAGATGCTGTGAGGAGGCGACGACATTGTCGGCGAAAACCGGCAATTTCCTGGAGGCGTAGGGAAAGTCGTAACTGAAGGACGGCACGCGGTAATCCTCTCTAACTCTTCTTCGAGGCCGCGATGGCCTCGATGCGCGCCACGAAGCGGGGCGCCTGCAGGAACTGCCGGTTGTCGGCGTCGCTCTTGCCGAACAGGCGGGAGAGGTCGAACAGGCCCGAGCCCGCGATTGCTCCCATCCGCCCGTCCAGCGTCACGCGCTCGCCGAGGCGGAAGGTTTTTAGCGCCGCAATTGCCCCGTCGGAAAGGCCTGGGGGCGGGGTTTCTCGCGATCGTGTGGAGAAAAGACCGGCAACCGTGTCCGCCATGGCGCCGGTGACGGCCAGGGTCCAGTCGTTGAACGCGTAGAGCGAAACCTGCGGGCCGATTTCGAGGGTGACGGCGACCTTCTGGCCGCTTCCGTCGATCGCTTTCAGCACGCCCTGCCAGCCGGCGAAGGCGCCGATCTTGTTACCGAGCGTCACGCTCTTCTTGGCTGCTTCCTCGATCTGCAGCGGGTTGCTGGAGGCGAGCGCAGGCTTGGCGAGGTCCTTGAGGTCCTCCAGGAACTTCTTCTGCTGCGCATTCTGCTCGTACCACGGCTTGTCGAAACAGCCACCGACGAGCAGGGCGCCCCCGAGAATGAATGCGCGACGCCCCGCCATGCCAGTTAAGCCGCCTTTGCCTGGGCCTTGGCGCGCTCCTCTTCCTTCAACTCCTTCTTGGAGAGCTTACCGACGGGAGTCTTGGGCAACTCGGCCCGAACCTCCAGAGCGACCGGCATCTCGTGCTTGCCGATCTTGCCGTCGAGATGCTTCTTGAGTTCGTCGAAGGTGAGGTGTGCGCCAGGCTTCAGCTTGACGAACACCTTGGGCGCTTCCTGGCGGTAGGGATCGGGAATGCCGATCACGATGCACTCATCGACCGCCGGATGCTCGTACACCGCCTCTTCGATCATGCGCGGATAGACGTTGTATCCAGAGGAGATGATCAGATCCTTGGAGCGATCGACCAGGTAGAGCCAGCCATCCGCATCCATGTAGCCCATGTCGCCGGTCCGCAGGCCCTTCCAGTTCGAGGCGGGATGGCTGAACAGGACCTTGTCGGTCTCCTCCTGCTTCTTCCAGTAGCCCTTCATCACCTGCGGGCCGATGATGCAGATCTAGCAGATATGTTCCTTGCCCGGCGGCAGCGTCTTGTCGGGATTTTCCATGTCGCGGATCTCGATGATCGTCCCGGGCATCGGCACGCCACACGAGCCCAGCCGCCGCGCCGTCTGGTCGACCGGGCAGATCGCGCCAGCCGGCGAGGTCTCGGTCAGGCCGTAGCCCTCGATCAGCGTGGCGCCGGTCAGCTTCTCGAAGCTCTGCTGCACCTCGACCGGCAGCGGTGCGCCTCCTGACATGCAGATCTTCAGCGACTTCAGGTCAAGGCCCTGCGCTTTGGGATGCTTGTTGATCGCGGTGTAGAGCGTCGGCACGCCGGGCAGGAAGGTTGGCTTCTTCTTGCCGAGGTCGTTGACGATCATGTCAATGTCGGGCCGGGGGTAGAGGATCAGCTGGTTGCCGTTGCGCACCGCTCCCAGCATGATTCCCGACAGCGCGTAGATGTGGAACAGCGGCAGCACGCACACGACCTTCTCGGTGCCGGGCGTGGTGTAGGGCAGCGTCCAGCTCTGGCCCTGCGCCATCGCCGAGACGACGCAGCCGTGGGTCAGCATCGCCGCCTTGGGCAGCCCGGTCGTGCCGCCGGTGTATTGCAGCAGCGCCACCTCGTCCCACAGGTTCTCGGGGCCGGGATGCGCGGTGTGCTTGCCGTCGTTGGCGAGCAGGTCCTTGAACGACATGTGCCAGTCGTCCCGCGGCCACTGCGAGATCTCCTTCTTCTTGGCGATCGGGTAGAGCCAGTTCTTGGGCCACGGCAAATAGTCGGCAATCGAGCCGACGATCAGCTTCTTGAGGCGCGTCTTGCCTCGCATCGCGGCCATCTTCGGATAGAGCGCGGCGACGTCTAGCGTGACCAGGATGTCGGTCTCGCTGTCGCCGATCTTGAACTCCAGTTCGCGCGCGGCATCGAGCGGCGAATAGTTCACCACGCGGCCGCCCGCCTTCAGGATGCCAAAGAAGGCGATGATGTAGTGCGGCGTGTTAGGCAGATAGAGGCCGACATTGACGCCGGGTTTGACGCCGAGCTTCTGGAAGCCGGCGGCGGCCTTGTCGGACGCCTCCTTGTAGTCCCTGAAGGACATCACCTTGTCGAGGAAGTCGGTGAACGGCCGGTTGCCGTACTGCGCGCAGCTCTCTTCGAAGATTTGGTGCAGGGTCTTCTTCGGAATATCGAGCTCCCACTTCACGCCGGGGGGGTAGCTCTTTTCCCAAGGATAGTTCGCCATTTTTGTCCGTTCCTCCCGGAACGGACTATGACACACGGTATGCGTATGAATAGACCGTCTCGAAGCCCAGAGCGGCGTAGAGCGGCAACGCGGCGGCGTTGGTCGCCACTACCTGCAAATAGATGTACCTCGCGCCGTGCTCGCGGCCCCATGCGCCAATTGTCTGCGTGAGGCGCCGCGCCAGGCCGCGCCGCCGCGCGGCGGGCGAAACCAGCACGTCGAACAGGCCGACATGGTCGCCGTCGACGACGCCGAGCGCGAAGGCGACCGGCCGGCCGCCTCCTGCGGTACTGTTGTCGTCCACGTGGGCAAACCCAACCGGCGCGGCGATCGACGCCAGCATGCGTGCCATGGTTTCGCGGTGCTGGGGCGCAACCGGGCTCAACTCGGCGAAACCTTCCAGCCAGTCGGGCGACGCGGCGCCCTCGATGCGGACCTCGGGGTCGCGCCGGTAACGCTCGTCGAGCGGAGCGCGCTGCACCAGGCTGCGGTCGATCAGGCGATAGCCGGCGGCCGCCAGGATGGCGTCGCTGCTTGGCGGGGCGAGGGGGCTGAGCCGCCAGATCGTCGGAGCGCCGCGTTGCAGGTAGAGCGCTTCCAGGTCGTTCTTCATCTCGTCTGTGAATTCGGGATCGGGCGTCAACGCGTTGATCGAATTGGCTCTTTTGGTGTAGCCGCTCGACAGGCGCTGGATCCAGCCGTGGGTCGAATGCGTTTCGAGCGCCGGCCAGGCCCTGAAAGCCCGCTGCTCCAACTCGCGGATAAGCGTTGGATCGATCGACAGTGACATTCTTCGTCCTGTGTGCTATTTATTAACATAATAAGAACAAGCGTTTGTTGTACGAACTGCATGTCATACATGAATTTCGACAGCCCCTCCGTCGATGTTCGTGTTCGTCGGCAGCCGCCCCGTCGCCGCTCCTCCCATACGATCGGTCTCCGGCTGCCGGCCATCCTCCTTCTGGCACTCGCTCTGGTCGGCTGCGGTAGCGGCCATCGTGGCAGTCAGGGCGGATACAGTGAACGTCCTCCCAGCAATCGTACTGCCTACGTCGCGTGGCAGGAGTGGACGAAGTTTGGCCGCTCGACCGTCGTGTTCGGCGGCAATGCCAACGGCTACACAAATCGCAGCGGTGTGACCGAGCGGAGCGAGCCGCTGAGCAGCCGGGTCGGCGACTACTGGGGGAGCTGCGGCCATCCCGAGTGGAACGGCAAGACGTCGGGCCGTCCCTGGTCCGGCGCGTTCGTCTCGTGGGTGATGTCGCATTCGGGCGTCAGCCAGCGCGACTTCGCCCCGGCCGGACGTCACGGAACCTATCTCGCCTCGCTTTACGACCGCCAGCGCAGCGGCGCCTCCGGCTTCCGCCTGCATGCGCCGAACGAGTACACGCCCAAGGCGGGCGACCTGATCTGCACCGGCACGGCCGGTCCGAGCTGGCGCTTCGCCGAGCCGCGGATGGCGCATCGCCGTCTCGACAACACCGCCAATCATTGCGACGTCGTCACGGATCTGCGCGGCGGCTACGTTCACGCCGTCGGCGGTAACGTGAAGAACAGCGTCACCATGAGTCTCTACCCGGTCGACGGGCGCGGCCGGCTGGTCAACACCGCCGGCCACACCTGGATGGTCGTGGTCGAGAACAGGGTGAACTAGAGGCGCGTCAGACCGACTTCTGGAAATCGGAGGTCGCCTGAACCACCGAGGCGATCTTCTCGGCCATCATGATCGTCGGCGCGTTGGTGTTGCCGCCGATCAGGCTGGGCATGATCGAGGCGTCGACGACGCGCAGCCCCTCCAACCCGTGCACGCGGCCCTGGCCGTCGACCACCGCGTTGACATCGGTCGCCGGGCCCATCTTGCAGGTGCCGACCGGGTGATAGATCGTCTCGCACTTGGCGCGGACGAACTGTTCGATCTCCGCATCGCTCTTCACCGCCGCGCCGGGCGAATATTCATCGCCGCGGTAGGGGTCGAGACCCGATTGCGCGAGGATGTCGCGGCTCATCTTCACGCCGGCGATCAGGGTGTCGAGATCCTTGCGCTCGGCGAGGTAGTTGGCGTCGATCAGCGGATGGGCCTTCGGATCGGTGCTTGCCAGCCGGATTGTGCCCTTGCTCTCCGGCCGCAGCGTGCAGGCATGCAGGCTGAAGCCGTTCTTGTTCAGCCGCGTGCGGCCGTGATCGACCACCATCACCGGCAGGAAGTGGAGCTGAATGTCGGGGGCGGCCAGACCGCTCTGCGTGCTCAGGAAGCCGCCGGTCTCGGCAATCGGCGAGGTGCCGGGGCCCTTCTTGTCCTTCCAGTAGCGATAGAGAGACCACAACTTGTTGGAGCGGTCGTAGGTCACGCCGGAAGTCTTGCAATAGTTCAGCACCATCGCGTCGAGATGGTCCTGAAGATTGCCGCCGACGCCCGGAAGGTCGTGCAGCGGCTTGATGCCGACCGACTTCAAGTGGTCGGCAGGTCCGATGCCCGACAACATCAGCAGCTGCGGCGAGTTCACCGCGCCGCCGCACAGGATGATCTCGCGGTCGGTGCGCGCGACCTCGTCGCGGCCATTGACCACGTAGCGCACGCCCATGGCGCGGTTCTTGTCGAGGATGATGCGCTCGACCAGCGCGCCGGTGACGACGTGCACGTTGTTCTTGTTGCGCTCGACCGCGGGGCGCAGATAGGCGCTCGCCGTGCTCCAGCGCTCGTGGTTCTTCTGGGTGACTTGATAATAACCGACGCCCTCCTGGTTGGCGCCGTTGAAGTCGGTCACGCGCTTGTGGCCGGCCTGCTCGCAGGCCTTCAGGAATGCGTCGTTCAACACCGAGGGGTCGGTCTGATCGGCGACGTTGAGCGGACCGCCGGTGCCGTGGAACTCGTCACCGCCGCGCTCATTGTTCTCTGCCTTCTTGAAGAAAGGCAGCACGTCCTGATAGCTCCAGCCTTCGTTGCCGAGCTGGCGCCAGTGGTCGTAGTCCCAGGCATGGCCGCGTACGTAGAGCATGGCGTTGATCGACGAGGAGCCGCCCAGCGTCTTGCCGCGCGGCCAGTACATGCGCCGGTTGTTGCAATGGACCTGCGGCACCGTCTCGTAGCGCCAGTTGTAGGGCGACGTCTCGCCGAGGCTGGCGAAGCCCGCCGGCATCTTCAGCAGGAACGAGCTATCGGCCGGTCCGGCCTCGAGCACCAGGATTCGCAACCGGTAGTCCTCGCCCAGGCGATTGGCCATGGCGCTGCCGGCCGAGCCGGAACCGATGATGACGTAGTCGTAGGTGTCGTAGAGCCTCATGTCTCGTCCCAATGTCGCGTTCCTAAGGCTGTTTGTTCTCGATCACGGTGAAGAACGGTCGGGCGGATAAGGGCGACAAAAACCCGGACGCGTCCAGTGGAAATACGCTGCGCGTGACAGAGTCGCCCACATTCCCGCCGATCGCATGCACTTCACCGGGCCTGACCTCGACCACAATGTCGCAATGTCCGGGTCCGCGAGTCAGGCTTTCCAGGGTCGTGCCGCCGTCGTCACGCGAGGCACATAGAATGTCTCCGACTCGCGGCGCGTGGGCGTGCACCGGGTGCGGGATGAAGACGGCGCCGGGTTCGCGCGCGCGCAATACCATGCGTTCGACATAGATCGTGTGGCGCGCGTCCGGACAGAACAGATCGCGCGGCACACCCGCACTCTCGATGTCCCAGGAGATGAAGGCGGCCGACCACGGCACCTCGGTGTCGAGGCCGCTGAGATTGGGACGGTCGACGCTCTTCCAGTAGTCGTTGATGCGCTGGGCGGCGTCGCGCTCCTTGACACCCACGATCTCGGTGCGTGGCTTGCCTCCGCGCGGGAAGATCATCGTCTGCCGGCCGAAGCGGAACCATTCGGCGACCGCCAGCAGAACCATCGACGTCTTGGC
>CAYZQZ010000130.1:0-9263 GCA_964480235.1 uncultured Reyranella sp.
GCCGTCGCCGAGCGTCTGCAAGCCGCGATCGGGCAGCCGGTGGTGGTCGAGAATCGCGCGGGCGCGAGCAGCATCGTGGGCACGCGCTTCGTCGCCAAGGCGCCGCCCGACGGCTACACGCTGTTGCTGACCTCGAACTCGCTGGTCAACAGTCCGACCCTGTTCGGTCGCGCGCCGTTCGACTGGCGCAAGGACTTTGCCTTCATCACCACCATCCTCGAGCAGCCGATGGTGCTCGAGGTCAATCTCGACCTGCCGGTCAGGAACGTGAGCGATCTGGTCGAGTTGGCGAAGAAGCCGGGCTCGAAGCTGTCCTTCGGTACGCCGGGCGCGGGCTCTCTGAATCATCTTGCCGGGGAATGGCTGGCCCAGCTTACCGGCGCGAAGTGGGAGATGGTGCACTACAAGGGCACGGCGCAGTCCAATCCCGACCTGATCAGCGGCACGATCCAGCTTCAGTTCGATCAGATCGGCGCCGCGCTGCCGCTCCTGCGCTCGGGCAAGCTGCGCCCGCTCGCGGTGACCTATCTTCAAAGGTCGAAGCTCCTGCCCGATGTGCCGACCATGGCCGAGCTGGGCTTTCCGGGGTTCGAGGCCGTCACCCTGTTCGGCTTGATTGCGCCGGCTCGCACGCCGCCAGAGGTGATCTCGGCCCTGAGCCAGGCGATGGAAAGGGTGCTCACCGATCCCATGGTGGTCGCGCGATTCGCCGACATGGGCGGCGACGCCCGTTATTCGACTCCCGACGGACTGCGCGATGCGCTGGCCAGGCAGGCCGCGACGTGGACGCCGGTGATTCAGAAGGCGAATATCAAGTTGGAGTAGCGACTTCGGCATTGCCGAAGCTGCTATTCCTACCGGCCGGTGCAGAACAGACGGGGTTGGTTCACTAGGCTTCATGCCTCTTCCCCATTCAGATGGGGAGTGCCCGCGTCTTGCGCGGGCGATGGGGTCATGACGTCGATGATCAGTCCATGACCCCTCCGTCGCGGCGAGACCGCGACACCTCCCCATCTGAATGGGGAGGAAGGCCTTCCTATTCTGCCCGGATCCCCGTCGCGTCGATGACCTTCTTCCACTTGGCGCGGTCAGACTGGATGGCGGCTTTCATCTCGTCGATCGAATCGCCGATCGGCTGGTAGCCCATCGACACCAGCCTGTCGGCGAACTCCTTGTCGGCGACCATCTTGCGCACTTCGGTATTGAGCCGGTCGGCGATCGCGGGCGGCGTGCCGGCGGGCAGGCCGATGCCGAACCAGTTGTCGGCGCGGTACTCCGGCAAGGTCTGCGTGATGGTCGGCACGCCCGGTAGCACGGGCGAGGGCGGCACCGAGGTGAAGGCGATGGCACGCACGCCGCCATTGCGGATATGCGGCAGGATTTCCGCCAGGTTGCCGAACATCATATCGACCCGGCCGGCCACGATCTCGGCGATGGCCGGCGGCCCGCCGCGGAACGGCACGTGCAGCATCTCGATGCCGGCCAGCGTCGTGAACAGCGCCGCCCACAGGTGATAGGAGCCGCCGACGCCAGATGAGCCGTAGGTCAACTTGCCGGGGGCGGCCCTGGCGGCATCGATCACGTCCTTCACCGTCTTGAACGGCGTCTGCGGGCTGACATAGAGCAGGTTGTCGAGGCCGGCGACCCGCACGACCGGCATCAGGTCCTTGTCGGGGTCGATGCTCACCTTGTTGCCTGGCATCACCGGCGAGGTGCAGCACATGTTCATCGTATAGAAGAGCACGGTGTAGCCGTCCGGCGTCGCGGCTGCGACCGACTGCGCCGCGATCATGCCGGTGGCGCCGGTGCGGTTCTCGACGATCACCTGCTGGCCGAGCGCCGTCGTCAGCCGCTCGGCGACCAGGCGCGCCAGGATGTCGGCGCCGCCGCCGGCCGGATAGCCGTTGACCAGCTTCACAGGTTTGGACGGCCAGGCCTGCGCGGCCGCCAGCCCGGAGCTCGCAGCACCCAGCACCAGAAGCGCCAGCAGCAGGCGCGTCGTGTCGAAGATTGTCCGCATGTCACCTCTCCCAACGCCACGATGGGAGGCCGGGCAGGCGCCGACAACAGGTGCCGCCGTATTTCGTCGCTGTGAAGAATTGCGCCCCTTCCATGCGGAACGAGGCAGAGGCTGCGCACTCTCTTGTGGCGTCCGGTGCGGGCTCCGGCCAATATCGCCACAAGTAACAAAACTGTCACATTGGGGGAAGCCGATGAGATCGCTGCGGTTGGCGCTTTTCACGCTCGCTTGTCTGCTCGCCGGCGTTGGTGCCCGCGCCGCCGACACGGTGAACGTCTATTCGATCTGGCCCGAGAACTATGCGCGGCCGATGTTCCAGGAGTTCGAGAAGGCGACCGGCATCAAGGTCAACTTCATCCGCTTCTCCTCTGGCGAGGCGCTGGCCCGCGTCATCGCCGAGAAAAACAATCCGCGCATCGACGTGCTGTTCGGCGGTCCCGTGGAAACCTTCGCCGCCGGCATCAAGGAAGGCATCTTCGAGTCCTACAAGTCGCCGTCCTTTGCCAAGCTCCCGGCGCGCTTCAAGCAGGCCGACGGTCAATGGACGGCAATCGCCGACGATCCGCTCGTTTTCATGACCAATGCCGCCTTCCTGAAGAGCAAGGGCCTCAAGCCGCCAGCCTCGTGGGACGATCTGCTCGATCCCGCCTACAAGAGCCAGCTGCAGATGGCCGACGCGCGCACGTCCGGCACGGCGGTGACGCGCATCTTCTCCGTGCTCGAGGTCAACAAGCGCGACGAGGAGAAGGCCTTCGCCTATCTGAAGAAGCTGCGCCAGAACGTGCAGGTCTATACCAAGAGCGGCGGCGGCGGGACGTTGCCGGTCGGGCTCGGTCAGGCGGGCGGCGGCATCTTCTTCATCGTCGATGCGCTCGAGACCCGGGCCAAGGGCTACGACGTCGTGATCAGCTTTCCCAAGGAGGGCATCGGCACCTCGGCGGAAGCGATCGCGCTGATCAAGGGCGCCAAGAATCCGGTCGAGGGCAAGAAGCTGATCGACTTCGCCACGAGTGCGGCGATGCAGTCCAAGCTCTCCGAGCACAAGGTCAATTTCGTGCCGGCCAACCCGGACGTGAAGACCGATCCGTCGCTGGCGGAGATCCTGAAGGGTGCCAACATCTTCCCGATCGACGACGAGTATGCCGGCGCCAACCGCAAGCGCATCGTCGACCGCTGGATCAAGGAAGTGCTCGGCCCGCAGTAAATGGCGGCGAGGTCCATGGGCGAGGGGCGCCGGATCCTCCGCGATCCGGCGCTGCTCGGCGCCCTCGTCGTGCTGTGGCTGCTGCTGGCGCTGTTCGTCCTCTATCCGCTGACCGAGCTGCTGATCCGCGCCTTCAGCGACGAGGGCCGGTTCACCCTGGAGCCGCTGCTCTCGAGCCTCGCGGACGCAGGCCACCGGGCGGCCTTTCTGAACAGCCTGATCTTGGCCGCGACCGTGGGCGTGCTCGGCACCGCGCTCGGCCTCCTGTTCGCGCTCACCGCCGCGCGCGCCGGTCTCGGGCGGCACTGGTTGACTGCTCTCGACGCCGCGGCGCTGCTGCCGTTGGTCTCGCCGCCCTTCACCACTTCGATCGCCATCATCTTCTCGTTCGGGCCCAAGGGCTTCATCAGCCATCACCTGTTGGGCCTGGACAACGTCAGCGCCTACGGCTTCTGGAGCACCGCGCTTGCCGAGACGCTGACCTATTTTCCGATCGCCTACCTGACGCTGCGGCCGATCCTGGCCGCGATCGATCCCAATCTCGAGGAAATGGCATTCAGCCTTGGCGGCTCGCGCTGGCGCATTTTCCGCACCGTCACCCTGCCGCTCTGCGTGCCGGGCTTCGCCAACGCCTTCCTGCTGCTGTTCGCGGCCTCCCTGGCCGATTTCGCGACTCCGCTGATCCTGGCCGGCAACAGCTTCGCGGTGCTGCCGACCCAGGCGTACCTGCAGATCACCGGCATGTTCGACTTCAAGGGCGGCGCGGTGCTGTCGCTGATGCTGCTGGTGCCGGCGATTGGGGTCTATCTGCTTCAGCGCCACTGGGTCGGGCGACGGACCTACGTCACGGTCACGGGCAAGGTCGGGCAACGTTCGCGTACCCGCGCCGTGGCGCCTTGGGTCTCGGTCGCGCTGGCGCTCGCGAGTTTTCTGGTCGCCGCGGTGATCCTCTATTTCTACGCCTTGCTGCTCTATGCCTCGCTGGTCGTGGCGTTCGGCGCCAACGAGACCTTCACCTGGCGGCACTATCACGTGATCTTCACCGAGGGCCTGCCGGCGATCCGCGACACGCTGATCATCGCCCTGATCGGCATGCCGCTCGGCGGCTTCTACGGCGTCCTGGTCGGCTACCTGATTGCGCGCAAGCGGTTCCCCGGCCGTCAGGCGATGGAGCTGGTCTCGATGATCAACTACGCGCTGCCCGGCACCATCGTCGGCATCGCCTACCTGATCGCCTTCAACGATCCGCCGCTGGCGCTGACCGGCGGCGTCATGATCATCGTCGCTTGCTATGTCTTCCGCTATAGCCCGACCGGCATCCGCGCGACCGTGGCGTTGCTGCAGCAGATCGACCGCAGCATCGAGGAGGCGTCGGCCAGCCTGGGGGCGGGCACCGCCCAGACCTTCCGGCGGATCACGCTGCCCCTGATCGCGCCGGCCTTTTTCGCCGGCCTCGGCGTCGTCTTCATCCGATCCATGACCGCGATCAGCGCCACCATCTTCCTGGTGTCGCTCAGCTGGACGCTGATCACGGTGCGCATCCTGGAAAACATGACCGAGTTGTCGCTCGGGCCGGCCGCGGCCTTCTCGGTGTTCGTGATCGTCGTGGTGTTCGCCGTGGTCGCAGTGTTGAGCGCGCTGCTCGGCCGCCTTCGCACACCGACCGCGGGCGCGGCGGCCCGCAGCCTGTTGGGAGGCTGATCATGGCTGCCATCGAACTGACCGGCATCTCCAAGCGCTTCGACCATACGGTGAAGGGCGAGGTCTATGCCGTGCGAGACGTCAGCCTCACCGTCGCCGAGGGCGAATTGCTTACCCTGCTGGGCCCGTCGGGCTGCGGCAAGTCGACGACGCTGCGCATGATCGCGGGCTTCGAGGAGCCCGACGGTGGTCGCATCTCGATCGGTGGCCAGGATGTCACCCACATCCTGCCCAACAAACGCGGCATCGGCTTCGTGTTCCAGAACTACGCCCTGTTCCCGCACCTGACGGTTTTCGAGAACGTTGCCTACGGGCTGCGCGTGCAGGGAAAGAGCGCGGCCGACATTTCGCGCTCGGTCGGCGAGGTGCTGACACTGGTCGGGCTCGCGAACTACGAGCGCCAGCAGCCGCACCAGTTGTCAGGGGGCGAGCAGCAGCGGGTCGCGCTGGCCCGCGCGGTGGTCTTCCAGCCGCGGGTGCTGCTGTTCGACGAGCCGCTCAGCAACCTGGACGCCAAGCTCAGGGTCGAGATGCGCGAGGAGATCCGCGGCCTGCAGAAGCGCATCGGCATCACCACGGTTTACGTCACGCACGACCAGGAAGAGGCGATGGCGATCTCCGACCGCATCGCCGTGATGGATCGCGGCGAGGTGGTGCAGCAGGGCACGGCCCACGATCTCTACTATCGGCCGGCCACCGAGTTCGTCGCCCGCTTCATCGGCCGCGCCAATCTGGTCGAAGCGCGCGTGGTGTCCGCAGGCGAAGTCGAGATCGAGGGCGTGAGGGTGGCGCTGGCGACCGGCCGTGCCGCCGGCCAGAGCATCAAGCTGGTGATCCGCCCGGAGATGATCGAGATCGCCACGGGCAGCGGTCCGGGCCGGGTCGCGCACCGGACCTTCCTCGGCGAGAAGACGGACTATGTGGTCGAGCTAGGGGGGGCGACCCTTCAGGTCGCCGCCACCGACCACTATCGGCGTCCGGCGATGGACGCCGGACAGACGGTGTCGGTCCGGTTCCATCCGGAGGGGATTCACGTTCTCTAAACCTTTGCTCCCCTTCGCGGGGTCCGCGAAGGGGAGGTGTCGTCGTCATACGACGACGGAGGGGTCAGAGGATGAGGCGCTATGCGATAGCCTCGCCCGTTCTGCCGCCGGCCGCTAACTTCGGCTCCGCCGAAGTTACTTATCCAGCCACACATCCTCGAACCTGAACCCGTTGTAGACCGAGTTCACGTTCGCGACGTAGCCCTTCACGAAGGGTTGCATGCAGATCGAGGCGCGGTTCCACATCACGATGGGACGCGCGCCATCCTCGAGCAGCTTCTTGTCGATGTCCCAAACGACCTTCTTGCGCTTGTCGTGGTCGGTCTCCTGGCTCTGGACGTCGAACAGCTTCTCGATTTCGGGATTGCAGTAGCCCGTGTAGTTGCGCTCCGACTTGCAGGAGAAGTTTTCGTAGTAGTTCTGGTCGGGATCGTCCACGCCGTTGCCGGTCGTGTTCAAGCCGACCGAGTAGTCCTTGCGCGCCACCTTGGCGAACCACTGCGCCGTTTCGATGATGTCGACATCGGCGTCGACATAGATCTCCTTGAGCTGGCCAGCAAGGATCACCGCCGGATCCTTGTAGAGCGAGATGCCACGGGTCGAGACCTTGAGCTTCAGCCGGTTGTTCGGCCCGTAGCCCGCTTTTTCCATCAGCGCCCGCGCTTCCTTGCGGTTCTTCTCGACGTCGGGGCCGTAGCCTGGGATGGCGTGCAGCATGTCGGGCGGCAGGCCCCATACGCCGTCGGTGACCGGCTGCATGGTGCCGCCGTCCTGGGCGTCGCCCTGGTTGATGATGTCGATGAACGCCTTGCGATCCAGCGCCAGCACCAGGGCCTTGCGCAGGTCCGGATTGTTGAACGGCGGCGCATCGCGGTTGAGAATCAGGTTGGTGCTGTTGTTCATCGAAGTCGTCTGGCACTGCGCGGCCGGCAGTTGCGTCTTGACGTCCTTAAGCAGCGGCGCAGTCACTTCCCAGGGGAAGGTGATATCGAAGCGGCCCGCAATGAAGCCCAGCATGGCCGTGCCGCGGTTGGGCACGATCGTGAAGTCGATACCGTCTAGATAGGGTTTGCCCTTTTTCCAGTAGTCGGTGTTTTTCGTGAGCTTCAGCCCCTCGTTCTGCTTGAACTCGACGAACTTGAAGGGGCCGGTGCCGACCGGCTTGGTGCGCATCTGCGCCGCCGGGACATGACAGGGGTAGATCGGCGAATAGCCCGAGGCCAGCAGGGTCAGCAACGAGGGCTGCGGCCGCTTGAGATGGACCGTCGCCTGTAGGTCGTTGTCGGCCGTGACGCTGTCGACATTGCTGTACCAACTGGCGCGCGGGTTGGCGCGCAGCTTGTTGTTCTCGTTCTTGCCAAGCAGCAGGTCGAAGGTGCAGACGACGTCCTTCGCCGTGAACGGCTTGCCGTCGTGCCATTTCACGCCGTCCTGCAACTGGAAGGTCAGTGCTTTGCCGTCGGCGCTCCATTTCCACGACTTGGCGAGATCGGGCACGACCGTGTCGGGGCTGTTCTGGGGCTTACTCTGGTCGAACAGCACCAGATTGTTCATCACCGGCATGATCGGGATGACCGTCGAGTTGGTCGACGATTCGTGGATCGACAGGGTGGGCGGGTTGTCGCGGTGATAGATTTTCAGGACACCGCCGCTCTTCTGGGCAAACGCAACGCTACTCGTACCGACAAGGGCAACCGACAGCAGACATGCCGTGGCGCCCATTCTCACGATGGATCGCATTGTTTCCTCCCGATCGCGCCGGCGTGTCTCCCGAAGACCTGTGTCTTCCCCATCGAAGCCGCGGGCGTCGTCCTAGATATTCTACATTGCCGCTGCGACGGCGACAGGCTCAAATCCGCCGCCCGACGACCGGGCCCAACGATTGGTGACGTCATGCAGATTGTGAAATTCCGCGCCGTTCTGGCGTTTGTTGCGCTGGTCTCCGCGCTGGCGGCCAGTTCAGTGGCAAGCTCGGCGGCCTGGGCGCAGAAGAAGCTGGTCGTCTACACCTCCAACGAAAGCACCCTGAACGACCTGGTGTTCGGCGCCTTCAGGAAGGAGACCGGCATCGAGGTCGAGCCGGTCGCCGCGGGCTCCGGCGTGGTGATCCGCCGCCTGCAGGCCGAAAAGGCCAATCCGCTCGGCGACATCATCTGGGGTGTGAGCCGCTCCCTGCTGCAGACCAACAAGGCGCTGTTCCAGCCCTATGCCTCCAGGAACAAGGACGCGATTCCGGCCGAATATCGCGATCCCGACGATTTGTGGATCGGCAACAATCTCCATCTCCTGGTGATCCTGCAGAACACCAAGCTGGTACCGGAAGGGCAGGGCCCGAAGAGCTGGGCCGATCTGTTGGACCCGAAGTGGAAGGGCAAGATCGCCTTCACCGACCCGGCCAACTCGGGCTCGGCCTACGCCACCGTCACCATGCTGGTCGACATGTGGGGCGGCGGCGATGCCGGCTGGAAGAAGGTGGGCGAGCTGTTCAGGAACATGAAGGTGCTGAACCGCTCGTCGCTGGTCTTCCAGGGCGTCGGCAATGGCGAGTATCCGCTGGGCATCTCGCTGGAATATGCCGGGCCGCTTTGGGCCAAGGGCGGCGCGCCGGTGAAGGTGGTCTACCCGGCTGACGGCACGACCTTCTCGATGGAGGGCGTCGCCATCGTCAAGGGCGGCCCCAACACCGAGAATGCCAAGGTCTTCGTCGACTACATCAACCGCAAGGACGTGCGCGAGATGATCCTCGCCGAGACCTTCCGCCGCCCGACCCGCGCCGACCTCGATCTCGCCAAGCTGCCCGGTAGCTTGCCGCCGATGTCGCAGATCAAGATCGCCAACTACGACGAGCAGGGCTGGACCGACAAGCGCGCCAAGACGCTGGAGAAGATCAAGGACGTGATCCAGGACAGCCGGTGAACGCACCCTGCGTTCCTCCCCCGTCATCGGGGGAGGTGTCGTCGTCATACGACGACGGAGGGGTCACGACTTCTCTCGGCGTGATACCTGACCCCTCCGTCGCGGATTACCGCGACACCTCCCCATTTGAATGGGGAGGAGATCTGAAATGACCCAAATCACGATCTCAAACGTCCGCCGCACCTTCGGCACGGTGCGGGCGGTCGACGGTGTCGACCTTACCGTCGGCGAAGGGGAGTTCTTCACGCTGCTCGGGCCCTCGGGCTGCGGCAAGACCACCCTGCTGCGCATGATCGCGGGATTCTGCGAGCTCGACGAGGGCGAGATACGCTTCGGCGATACGCGAATCGACAAGCTGTCGGCGCACCGGCGCGACATC
>CAYZQZ010000131.1:0-9250 GCA_964480235.1 uncultured Reyranella sp.
AGATCAGCCTCGACGGCCTCCGCAGTGCCGCTGTCGCGGTCGGCAAAGCGCGCTGTGACCTTCTGGCCGCGTTGCTCGAAGCCCGCGATGCGCCGGTTGAAATGGATGCGGCCGGCGCCCAGCATCTTCTGCGCGCCCTCGAGCAGGATCATCTGCAGTTCGCCGCGATGAATCGAGAATTGCGGCCAAGGGAGGCCGGCATGGCGGCCGCGCGGATCGGCCCAGATGGTCTGGCCGTGCCGGTTGGCGTAGCGCAGTTCCCGCGTCTCGATGCCAGTGGCGGCAAGCGCCGGCTCGAGTCCCAGCCCCGACAGGATGCGCACCGCGCCGGCCTGGATGTTGATGCCGACGCCGAGCGGCTTCAGCTCGCTCACGGCCTCGTAGACGTGGACGTCGAATCCGGCGCGATGCAGGCACATCGCAGCAGTCAGTCCGCCGATGCCGGCGCCGGCGATGACGATTTTCATCGGTTCAGCTCTTCATTCGCTCAGGGATCGCGGCTCAGTCCACGGTAGAGCAGGGCCGCCTGATAGGCCGCCCACCGCTCGGTGTAGGTGTCGCCCAGCTCGCGCAGGTAGGACCAGCTGTAGATACCGGTGTCGTGCTTGTCGTCGAACACGATGCGGATGGCGTAGTGCCCGACCGGCTCTACCGAAAGGATCTTCACGTGCCGGCGGCCGGCGACGATCTTCTTGGTCGAGGGACCGCCATGGCCCATCACCTCGGCCGACGGGCTTTCGACGCGCAGATATTCCGCGGGCAGCGACATGTTCTTGCCGTCGGAGAAGTCGATCTCGATGCGGCCCTCGGCCTTGAACACACGCAATTCGTTGGGCCAGGGCGCATCCTTCGATTCGTAGCTGCCCTGGTCGGGCACCGACTTCGGGATGCCGCTCACGCGCCATCCCTCAATTGCCGCGCCTCGCTCACCAGCATGATCGGAATGCCGTCCCGGATCGGATAGGCGAGGCCGGCCTTGCGGCTGATCAGTTCGCCGGCCGTGGCGTCGTATTCCAGCGGCCCGTGCGTGGCCGGGCAGACCAGGATCTCGAGCAGCTTGGGGTCGATGCCGGAACGGCGTGGGGCGGAGGGCTCGTCGCTCATGGGCGAGACTTATACCACGGCCTCAGTTGGCGCGCTGCGGCGGGCTGTCCGTCGGCGGGGTGAAGGCCGTCATTTCCAGGAAGGCGATCAGTAGTTTGGCCCGCGCCGAGGTGTCGGCCGCCTCCAGCAAAGCCTGCTTTTCGGCCGGCCCAAAGGGCAGGACCATCGACAGTGAGGTCACCAGATTGCCGTCGGCCGCCTGCTTCACGGCATCCCAGTCGGTCGACAGGTTGCGGCTGCGGAAGAAGGCGGCGAGCGCCGCCATCAGGCGTTCGCGGTCGATCGCCACGATCTCGTCGGCGTGGTCGAGGTCGGCGCGGTAGGGCGAAAACAGTGCCGAGACCCGGCGGTAGCCGCCCTGCGCCAGATCGAGCTCACGACCGATCCGGAACCGGCAGATGCCCGACAGAGCAAGCAGCAGGCGGCCGTCCTCGGTCTCGTTGAAGCTCACGATCCGGCCCGCGCAGCCGACCTGGTGGACCTTGGGCGGGCCGCCGTTGGCCGGCAGGCCGTCGCCGGCATAGCCGCCGGGCTGCATTGGCTGCACCATGCCGATCATGCGATGGCCGGCCAGGGCGTCGAAGATCATCGCGAGATAGCGCGGCTCGAAGATATTGAGTGGCAGCTTGCCGCCCGGCAGCAGCAGGACGCCCGACAGCGGGAAGATCGGCAGCGTATCAGGCAGCTGCTCGAACCCGGGATCGAACGGATTGCGGCCGGGCGTACGCGAGGAAGGCGTGCGCTCGGACATGCGGCTATGTCCGTGCTCAGGAGAACAGGATAGTCGACAGCCGCTTGCGGCCGTCGACCGACAGCGGATCGGTGAAGCCGAGCGCCTCGAAGAACTTCAGCAGCTGCTGGCGCGCCGCCGCTTCGTTCCAGTTGCGGTCGAGCTTGATCATCGCGAGCAGTTCGTCGATCGCTTCCTGGCGCTGCTCGGCAGCCCAATAGGCCATGGCGAGATCGAGGCGCGTCTGGAAGTCCTTCGGGTCCGCCTCCGCCTTGGCCTTGAGGTCGCCGATCGGGCCGGCCTCCTTGGCTTTCTCGGAGAGATCGATCGAGGCCAGCAGGGCCACGACTTCGGCGTTGTTCTTGTCCTTTGCGGGCAGCTTGCCGAGCAGGCTCTTGGCCTGGTCGACAGCGCCGGCCTGCAGATGGCAACGCGCCAGACCGGCGATGGCGGCGACGTTCGCGGGATCGACCTCGATCACCTCGTTGTAGATCTGGGCTGCCAGCGAATAGTCGTTCTCGGCAATCGCCTGCTTGGCGTGCTCGAGCGCCGCCGCCAGATCGTCGGCGCCTCCCTCGGCCCCGGGCGCGCCGCCCGCCGCCTGAACCAGGCGATCGACGAACTGCTTCACCTGGCTCTCGGGAACCGCGCCCATGAAGCCGTCCACGGGGCGTCCGCCGAAGAAGGCGTAGACCGCCGGGATCGATTGGATGCGCAGCTGCTGCGCCAGCATCTGGTTCTGGTCGATGTTGATCTTGACCAGTTTGACCGCGCCCTTGGCCTCCTTGACCACCTTTTCGATGGTCGGCTGCAGGGTCTTGCACGGCCCGCACCACGGTGCCCAGAAATCGACGATCACCGGGACCGTGCGCGATGCCTCGAGCACGTCCTTGGCGAACTTGGTCTGGTCGCTGTCCTTGATGAGATCGGCCGGGGCTGCCTGCGGCGCGGCGGCCTTCAACATCGGTTCCATGACGCCTCGAAAGGGAAAACTGGGATCGCCCGCAATGTGGCCTCCGACCCCCCATGGCGCAAGGGGTGGCGCGAAGGGGCGGTCCAGCCGGGCTTCAGCTGCGAATCTGGTGCTTCATCAACTCGTCGCCGAGCCGGCCGGTCAGGAACAGGCCGCACATTCGGTAGTCGCTGATCAGGGACCAGAGAGGCGCCTCGAACGTCGCAGGCTTGTTCCTCTCAATGAAGAAGTGGCCGAACCAAGCCGGTCCATAGCCGAAAAACGGTACGGCCAGCATCCACCACCAGTTCTGGGTCGCGACCGCCCAGATCAGCGCCACGGTCGAGGCCAGCGTGCCGACATAGTGCACGGCCCGGGTCGCCGGCCGCGCATGCTCGCCGAGATAAAACGGCCAGAAGTCGCCGTAGGTCTTGAACCGGGAAGCCATGCTGGAATTCTCGGACGTTTGGCTCCTGCTGCCAAATGTAATGTATGGTTCGGCCGAGTGACGGAGGCCGTCGATGAGAAGCATGGTCGCGCTGCTGAGCCTGGTGTTCGCGTTTGGCCTGCCGGTCGCACGAGCCGCCGAGCCCGTCGACATGCTTCTGGTGCTCGCCGCCGACGTCTCGCGCAGTGTGACCGAGCCCAAGTTCAAGCTTCAGCGCGAGGGGGCCGCGGCCGCCATCACCCATCCGGACGTTGTGAGGGCCATGACGTCCGGGCCGAACCGCCGCATCGCAGTGTGCTTCGTCGAATGGGCCACGGCCGGCATGCAGAGCGTCATCGTCGACTGGACGGTAATTGCGAGCGCCGCCGACGCCAGGAATTTTGGCGGCCGGCTGGTGGAAGTGCCGCGGTCGTTCGCCGGCAGCACCTCGATCAGCGGCGCCATCGACTATTCGGTGCGTCAGCTCGAGCGCGCGCCCTTCACGTCGGAGCGGCGCGTCATCGATGTCTCCGGCGACGGTAACAACAACTCTGGCCGCTCGGTGATCGACTCACGCGATGAAGCCCTGGCCAAGGGCATCACGATCAATGCCCTCGTGATCCTGACGCCCCTGTCCGAGTCTTTCCGGCCGGAGCACACCAATCCGCCGGGTGGTCTCGAGAAGTATTTCCAGGACAACGTCATCGGCGGACCCGGCTCGTTTACCGTCGTTGCCGAGGGCCACGAAGCGTTCGGTCGGTCGCTCACGAAGAAGCTCATCCAGGAAATCGCCGGCCTGCCGCCGGTAAAGTTCGCGGCAGTCGAGGACCGCTAGCCGAGCGCGCCCGACTTTCTGAGGGCTTCGATCTCGGTGTCGCCGTGGCCGAGTTCGCGCAGGATTTCCTCGGTGTGCTGGCCCACGGTGGCAGGCAAGCCTGAGACTCGCGGCTTGGCGAAGCCCAGCCGGATCGGATTGTTCACCGTACGGGGCACGTCGGGGTTGCTCGTCTCGGCGAAGATGCCGGCATGCTCGGCCTGTTCGTCGCGCACGACGTCGGCCACCCGCTCGATCACGCCGAACGGGATGCCGGCAGCAGCGAGGGCCTTCGCCCATTCGGCATAGGTTTTCGAGGCGAAGATCGGTGCCAGGAGGGCGTGAAGTTCGCGGGCGCGGACCTTGCGCTCCTCACGATCGGTGAAGCGTGGATCCTTCTCGAGTTCGGGGGCGCCGAGGGCCGCACAGAAGGCCGGCCACATCCGGTCGTCACGCACGATCAAGAGCTGCAGCCAGCGCTCATCTTGGGTGCGGTAGAGGTTGGCAAGCGCGTTGCGCGGCCGGTCGGGCGGTTCGCGCGTCACGAGCTGGCCGCCGATCGCGAGGCCCGCCAGCATCGTGCCGTTGGCCCACGCGCCGTTGGCATAGAGCGACGTACCGACCCAGCCGCCCTTGCCGGTCCGGTCGCGGCGGCGCAGACCGAGCAGGATCGCGGCCACCAGCGTCATTGCCGTGGCACGGTCGCCCTGCGCCGGCAACGAGATGGCGGGCGGTGCGCCCTCGTAGCGCGCCGCATCCAGAATGCCGGAGCGGCCGAAATAGGCCGTGATGTCGAAGCCCGGCCGATCGCGGTCGGGCCCGCTCTCGCCGTAGCCGGTGAGCGAGCAGTAGACGAGGCGCGGATTGACCGGTTCGACATCTTCCCAGCGCAAGCGCAGCCGCTCGCGGACCGGCGGAGGGAAGTTCACGATCATGACGTCGGCGTGCCGGATCAGCTTCTCGATGACGGGGCGTGCCGCCTCGTTCTTGAGGTCAAGAGTGATTGAGCGCTTCAGGCGGCCATCGAGCTGCAGCGGGAAATTGTGGTCACTGCGCGGGTAGGTGGCGGCACGCTTGTAGTTGTGGCGGTGCGGATCGCCTTCGCCGGGCGCCTCGATCTTGATCACGTCGGCGCCGAAGTCGGCGAGCGCCACTGCCGCCGCAGGGGCTGCGATGAAGGTGCTGATGTCCAGCACCTTCAGGCCTTCGAGCGGCAGGGGCTCGCTGTCGCTCATCCGAGAGCACCGCTGTCCTTGAGACCGGCGATCTCCTTCGCGCTCAGGCCGGCCTCGCGCAGGATCTCGGCGCCGTGCTCGCCCAGCGCCGG
The DNA here is from genome assembly GCA_964480235.1 of uncultured Reyranella sp. Classification (GTDB taxonomy): domain Bacteria; phylum Pseudomonadota; class Alphaproteobacteria; order Reyranellales; family Reyranellaceae; genus Reyranella. Next base: position 5,355 of record CAYZQZ010000131.1, read on the forward strand.
CGCGGCATGCGCGACGCGTTGCTCGGCGAAGGAGAGCCGGATCGGATTGGCGAGGGTCCTCGGCATCTCGGGAATCGCCGTCTCGACCACCGCTCCGCACGCGGCCGCCTGCTGATCGTCCGGCACGTCGGACGGTCGGCTGATCACGCCGAACGTCACTTCGCGCGCCGCCAGCGCCTTGCGCCAATGCTCGTAGGGCTGGCTAGCGAAGGTCTCCGAGAAAAGCGCCGCCAGCTCGGTCGAATTCTTGCGCCGCTCGGGCTCGGTGGCGAAGCGTGCATCCCCGATCAGCGTCTGCAGCCCCATGGCTTCGCACAGGGGCGCCCAGAGCTTGTCTGCTCGCACGATGGTGAGCTGCAGCCAGCGATCGTCCGAGGTGCGGTAGATGTTGCCCAGCGCCGAGCGCGGCCGCTCCGGGGGCGGACGATGCGGCAGGTAGGCGCCGACCAATGCCGCCTGTGCGATCACGCCACACGACCATAGTCCGTTGCCGAGCAGCGACGTGCCGACCCACGAGCCTTCGCCGGTCTTCATGCGATGGATCAGCGCCATCAGAATCGACGAGACAAGCGCCATCGCCGTGGCGCGATCGCCCTGCGCGGGACCGGGTACGCCCGGCGGCCCGCCCTCGTACCGCTGGGCGTCGAGCAGGCCCGAGCGCGCAAAATAGGCCGTGGCGTCGAAGCCCGGTCGGTCGCGATCGGGGCCGGTCTCGCCATAACCCGTCAGCGAGGCGTAGATCAGCTTCGGGTTCACCTTCTTCATGTCGTCGTAAGCGAGCCGGAGCTTGTCGCGCACCGGCGGCGGAAAATTGCAGATCAGGATGTCGGATTTCCCGATCAGCCGGTCGAGCGCGGCGCGCGCCTCGGGCTTCTTGAGGTCGAGCACGATAGAGCGCTTGTTGCGCGAATCCATCTGCCAGGGATAGTTCACGTCGGCTTTCGGGTAGTTCGACGAATCGTGCATGATCCGACGGTTGGGATCACCGTCCGGCCCCTCGACCTTAATGACGTCGGCGCCCCAGTCGCCCAGCACGACCGCCGCTGCTGGAGCGGCAATGAACGAGCTGATGTCGAGGACCCGCAGTCCAGCCAGCGGCCCGTTCTGCGGGTGTCCAGATTCCACCATGCAATAGGTTCCTTTTTTGTCGATACTAGCTCGCAGGGGGAGGGGAGAACATGGCGCCCAAGCGCAAGCCTAACATTCTGATCGTGTTGATCGACGACCTGAGGTTCGACGAACTCGGGATCTGCGGCCACCCTTTCATGAAGACGCCGCACATCGATCGAATCGGTCATGAAGGCGCGATGTTCACGTCGGCATTCCATACCACGCCGCTCTGCTCGCCCAATCGTGCGTCGATCGTCACCGGCCAGTATGCGAGCCGCCACGGCATCATCGACAACGTGGCGCGCGACGCCCACAGCCATCGCCTGCCGAACTATAACGTCGTCCTGCAGAAGCTGGGCTATGAGACCGCGCATGTCGGCAAGTGGCACATGGGCAACTCCGGAGGTCCGCGGCCCGGCTATGACAAGTGGGTGAGCTTTCCCGGCCACGGCTCGATCATCGATCCGATGCTCAACATCGACGGCGATGAGAGGAAGTACACCGGCTACATCACCGATCTGCTGAACGAACATGCCGTCGGCTTCCTTCGCCAGGAACGCACCAAGCCCTTCGCGCTGTTCTATGCCCACAAGGCGGTGCATCCCGACGCCTATCAGGCGGCTGACGGCACGATCGATTTCACCAATGGCGGCTACCGTCCAGCGCCGCGCCATGCCGATCTCTACAAGGGCGCGCATTTCCCGCGGCGTCCGAACGCGATTTCGCCGTCCGAAGTCGTGAAGGACAAGCCGGCCTGGACGGAGGCGCATGCGCTTCGCGTCAATCCGGCCTCGAGGAAGCTGCTCGACGGCATTCTCGCCGGCACTGACGAGGAGATCCGCCTGCGGGCGGCGATGATGGCCTCGGTCGACGAAAGCATGGGCGACGTGTTCAAGGCGCTGGAGGATACCCGCCAGCTCGACAACACCCTCATCCTGTTCCTGGGCGACAACGGCTACTTCTTCGGCGAGCACGGACTGGGTCCCGAACGCCGCTTCGCCTACGAGGAAGGCATCAAGTCGCCGTTCCTGATCCGCTACCCGGCGTGGTTCAAGCCGGGCACCGTCAACGACGATCTGGTGCTGGCGATCGACATCGCCCCGACCGTGCTCGATCTGGCCGGCGCCAGGGCAGCCGACACCGGGCACATCCAGGGCCTGTCGCTGCGACCGCTGGCAGCCGGGAAATCCAAAGGGGGCAAGCGCGCAGGCTGGCGCAGTTCGTTCATGTGCGAGTATTTCAGCGAGAACGCCATGCCGTGGCTGATCGGCATGAGCTACAAGGCGATTCGCACCCGGCGTCACAAGTACATTCACTGGACGCAAAAGTCGCTCGACGGCGTGGAGTGCGACGAGCTCTACGATCTCAAGAGCGATCCCTACGAAATGCACAACATTGCCGGCAAGCGTTCCGAGCGCGCGACGGTGGCCCGGCTGCGCAAGCAACTCGCTCAGCTCGTGGCGCAGTCGGTCGGACTCTGAGGGAGGCAGTCATGGCTTTGTTGCGTAGAAGCGTTCTCGCCGGGTCACTCGCCCTGCCGCCATTGCTCCATCTTGGCGCCGCGTGGGCCCAGCAATGGCCCACCCGCACGATCCGCATGCTCTGTCCGTACGCCCCCGGCGCCACCGGCGACATCGGTGCGCGCCTGTACGGCGAAGAGCTCGGCAAGTCGCTCGGCCAGTCGGTCGTGGTCGACAACAAGACCGGCGCCGGCGGCACCATCGCCATGGCCGAACTCGGGCGCGCCGCCCCCGACGGCTACACGCTGGGAGTCATCGCCCAGGGGCTGCTTGTCTACAACATGGGCCTCTACAAGAACCCCGGCTACGATCCGTTCAAGGACCTGGTCATCCTCTCGATCAGTTTCTCGGTGGCCAACGTCCTGATCGTGCATCCGTCCAATCCGGCCAAGACGGTTGCCGACGTGATCGCCCAGGCGAAGGCCAAGAACGGTGCCTACACTTTCTCATCGGGCGGCGTCGGCACCAGCCATCACATGTCGGGCGTGTTGTTCGAGATGCGTACCGGCGCGAAGATGACTCACGTGCCCTATCGCGCGACCCCGGCCGGAATCCAGGCGGTGGTCAACGGCGAGGTCGACATGGGCATGTTCAACATGCCGACCGTCGTGAGTCTGATCCGCGCCGGAAAGCTAAAGGCGATCGCGGTGACCGGCGAGCGACGCGCCGAGCAGTTCCCGGATCTGCCGACCATGATCGAGGCGGGCTTCAAGGACTTCGTGGTCGACACCTGGCTCGGCTTCGGCGCGCCGGCGGCCCTGCCGCCGCCGCTGGTGACGAAGCTCAACGCCGAGTTCAATCGCATCACCAACGAGCCTGAGATCCGCAAGAAGATGATCGACCAGGGCATGAGCCCGTGGCCGGCGCGCACGCCTGACGAGGCCATGAAGTTCCTGCGTCAGGACAGCGACTTCTGGCTGCCGATCATCAAGGCATCGGGTGCGTCGGCGGAGTAGGTTGCCAAACCATCCGGGCGCGCCTATTCCCGCGCCATGGGATACAGAGTCGCCGTCGTCGGCGCGACCGGCAATGTCGGTCGCGAAATGCTGCAGATCCTGGCCGAGCGGAGCTTTCCGGTCGATGAAGTCGTGGCACTCGCCTCGGCGGGTTCGGCCGGCCGCCAGGTCTCGTTCGGCGAGAACACGGTTCTGAAGGTCCACGACCTCGCCAAGTTCGACTTCAAGGGCATCGACATCGTGCTCAGTTCGCCAGGCGCCAAGGTCTCTGCCGAGCACAGCCCGCGTGCGGCCCAGGCCGGGGCGGTGG
>CAYZQZ010000132.1:0-9230 GCA_964480235.1 uncultured Reyranella sp.
ACCAGCAGCCACTGCGCGACCAGCTTCGCCTGACGCTCGATCACGGCCTCGTAGAAGGCGCGGTACCGTTCCGGCCCCGAAAGAGATTCGACCTCGGGATAGTGTCTCGCGATCGCGTGGTCCGCGAGCAAACGCAGCGCCTCGACGTCCTCGCGCGCGGCGAAGAACTGGAACGTGCCGACCCGGATATGGCTCGAGGCGACGCGCGTCAGCACGGCGCCGGGCAGGGCGGCGTCCCGGAAGATGAAGTCGCCGGTCGCCACGGCAGCGAGCGACCGCGTGGTCGGGATGCCCAGCGCCTGCATCGCCTCGCTCATGATGTATTCGCGCAGCACCGGCCCGACCGCCGCGCGACCGTCGCCGTTGCGCGAGAACGGCGTCGGTCCGGACCCTTTGAGCTGGATGTCGTAGCGCTGCCCCCGCGGATCGATCGCTTCGCCCAGCAGCAGGGCGCGGCCGTCGCCGAGCTGCGGCGAGAAATGGCCGAACTGGTGGCCGGCATAGGCCGTCGCGATCGGCTCGGATCCTGCCGCGACGCTGTTGCCGGCCAGCATGGCCACGCCCTCCGGCGAGGCAAGCATTTGCGGATCGAGCCCGAGCTCGCGGGCCAGGTCGAGGTTCAGTTTCAGCAGGCGTGGTGCGCTGACCGGCGTCGGTTGCAGCCGGGCATAGAACCGGTCGGGCAGGCGGGCATAGCTGTTGTCGAACGGCGCGAGCGTCATGCGTCCAATATAGGCCTCCGAAGCGCCGGATGGAGGGGTGGAATGGGCCCGGAATGAGGCCGGTAATAGGAGTCGTGCCGGGGTGGCAAACTCTATAGGTTCCGCCGATGACAACAACCAGCACAAGCGACAAGCACATGGTTCGGGTCGAAGGTCCTGCGGGCCTCCGTCTCGGCATCGGCTATTCCACCCTCAAGGAAGCCCGCCACCAGTCGCTCGCGCTGGAGCGCGCCGGCTACAAGATCCTCGAGATCGTCTCGGTCGCCCTGCCCAAGCCCAACGTCTAGGCCGCCCGCGCTCGGCGCCTCTCGAGCGTCCTCTTCGGGGCCATGCTCGACCGACGCGCTCTAGGGCACGCCCAGCGGTTCGTGACGGAACGTCCATCCCGCCCCGGTCACCACGGCGGCACAGGCCTCGCGCCATGGACCGAACTCGAGGTGCCCGCCGCCGCCGACCGACTTTTCCTGTCGTGCCGACGAGACGGTCGTGCCGTGCTGGGAATAGCTTTCGACCTTCAGGGTCGGGGGCGCAATGCCCCATGATTTATCGAAGATCGACTCGCGGAAGGTTGCGGTCCGCGACGGCTCGTCGAGCCGGCAGGAGAAGCGGTAGACGGACTTGTTGCCGCCGAGGAACCACTTCGCCTTGATTGCTTCCTTCTCGCCGCGCAGCACGGCATCACCCTCGCGATGCACGCTTATTCCCTGAGAAGACGCTTCCGCTGCCAGGCTGGCGAGCAGACGGACTTTTTCGACCGGATCGGACATCGATACCTCCTTCAGGGTTACAATGCTTGGCGCTGCTGGCAGGCGAGGATCGCCTCAACCGCGTCGCGGTCGAACTGGTAGATCGCGACGTAGTCGCGGTTGCTCGAGCCGCGCTGCTCTATCACCAGAAAATTCCCGCGCGCGGCCGCGACAACGGCGAGCAGCTGCGCGGGTTCGGTGGGAGCGACCAGGACGAAGCTCAGGATCTTGTAATCGGGTGCGAGGTAGCTGAGCTCGCCTTCGAAGGCGAGCAGGCTTGTGAAGTGGCCAGTCGCGCGGTCGTTGCGCACTTGCTCGACGGCGGCGTACGCCCGAACTGGCTTGCTCACCAGCATGTCACGCGGCTCCGGCGACTCGAGGCGCACGAAGGCGCCCATCTTGCCGATGCCGATGTCCAGACGGTGCGTGTCGCCTTCCTCTCGCCGGTAGCAGACCATGTCGCCGTTCGCCGCCCGGCCGATCAGCACGTCGTGTCCGCCTTGCCATTTTCCTGCCGGCACGATGCGGCCCACGGGATCGGGACCGGCCTGGGCCGCAGCGGAGCCGGAGATTGCCAGGGTGAGGAGGGCGACGACGATGCGTTTGATCATGACGTTCATTGAGCGCCCGAATCGAGATCCTCTTCTTGATCTGGATCATGGTTTGGCGAGGCTTCCGGATGGATCGTTGAGCCATGCAGCGCTTCTGCACCTCATGCGGCCGGGAACTGAAGGAAGGCCAGCGCTTTTGCGTCGGTTGCGGCAAGGCGGTGGCCGCAGCCGCGCCTGCGGCCCCGGCGGCTTCCACGGCCCCCCAGGGGGGTGCTCCGGCAGCAGCGCCTCCCCAACCGCGCCCGCAACCCGCTCCCGCGGCAGCACAGCCGGCGTCCAGACCTTCTCCGCCCGCATCATCGCATCCCGCCCCGACGGCAACTCAAGCCGTGCCGCCTCCAGTCGCTCGCCCGGTCACGCCTGCCGTCGCTTCCGCGGCCCCGCCCAAACCCGAACCTACGGCGGAGGAGCTTCTCGCCGCCATCCCGGAGGTGCCCGCCGTGGCGGTGCCCAAACGCGGCAGCCGCTTCCTGCGCATCCTGTTCATGGTGCTGGGCGGTCTGGTGCTGCTGTTCCTCCTGCTGGTCGCGCTGGCGCTGGTGTTCGGCGACAACGTGTCGAGCAGCTGGCAGCTCAAGAGCGGGCAAGGCCAGTCGCTGTTCGCTGTGGCCGCGCCGACGCAAAGCACCCTCAACCTCAAGATGGCCGCGGTCGCCTGCGAATTCGTCGATGGCGCCAAGGTCTTCCACCTGCAGCTCTATCCCAGCGGCGAGGGGCCGCTGCTGCCGACCGGCGCCAACCCTAGCCAGCTCAAGGACCAGGCGCGCGTGCGGCTGGAAATCGACGGATCGGTCATCCAGGCCAGTATTTATTTCGCCGGTGAATTCGCCGTCGTCGCCAACCAGATTTCCGGCGGCAAACCGGTGTTGACGGCCGCGGTCGGCGGCGCCCTGGAGAAGGGCAAGCAGCTCACCGTGCGGCTCGATCTGATCAAGGAACAGCGCGCCGACGTGCCGTTCGACGCCTACGCCATCTTCAATCTCGCCGACGGTCAGGCGTCGATTGCCGCCGTGCGACGGCGCTGCGGTCAATGACGGGGAACAAATGACGATCCTGGGGTACACACCGCGCGATTTTCTGGCGCGTTTTGGCGTGTTCCTCGCCTGCCTCCCTTCGGGATCGGCTGTGCTGACCGAAGTGTATGGCGCGATGTCGCTGCGCGATTGCTTCTGGTTCCTCGCCGTGCCGGGTTACCTCGTGCTCATCGCCACCTGGTGGTTTGGCCGCGGCGCGCGCGAGGCCTGGGTGCGCGAGCTCTCCGACGCCGTGGCCATCGGCGCCGTCGGCGGCTTCCTCGGCACCGTCGCCTACGACGTCGTGCGCATTCCCTGGGTGATGTCGGGCATCCGCGTTTACGTGCCCAACAGTACCTACGGCCTGTGGATCCTGAATGCCGAATACTCGAACCGGTTCACCGAGACGGTCGGCTGGTTCTACCACTTCGCCAACGGCACGGCGTTCGGCATCATGTATGCGCTGTTCATGCGCGGCCGGCACTGGTTCTGGGCCATCGTGTGGGCCTGCCTGCTCGAGACCATCGCGATCGTTTCACCCTACGCCATCGTGTACCAGCTGGCGGGCAAGCCCTACATCATCGCCATCGCCTACTTGGGGCACGTAGCCTACGGCATTCCGCTCGGCATGATGGTCCAGCGCTGGGCCGGCTGCGCCGCCTGGCTGCGCAACCTGCCGCCGATCGGAAGGATCGCGTCGATTGCGGTGCTGGCCGCCTCGGTGATCGGTTCGCTCACGGTTCCCGAACAGGTCGGCGGCGAGGGCCGCAAGGTCAACGGCTTCATCGTCGAGGGCGGCCGCCTGATGCCCGACTGGGTGCGACTGCGCAAGCCCGGATCGATCTACCTGAAGAACGGCTGCGCTGGACCCAGCACCGTCGTGCTGAACGGCACCGAGCTGCCGCCGCTTGCGCCCTGCGAAGAACGCGAGGTCGCCATACCGGATGAGGGCATCGCCCGGCTCCACGCGGTGTCGCCGAGCTTCCGCAGTCACTCCAGCTTCGTGCTGGTCGATCCGGTGGCGCAGTCGAAGCTGGGCAAGCCATGAGCCGCGCACCAGCCCCCTCGGCACGGTCGACGCCGAAGAGCTTCGGACAGCTCGTCGGCGCCGTGCTGCACTGGATCGGCACGCATTTCTGGAGCTCGATCACCTCGGCGATCTTCGCTGGCATCTTGGGCTACGTGGTCAACGTCGTCCTGATGCTTCTCTACTACGATGGCTACGTGAAGACCGGCAGCGGCCCAGCGACCGGCCAGGGCAACCTGATCAACGGCTCGCTGATCTGGGCAATGGGCACCACAGTGTTCTTCGCCCTGTGGGGCTATCGCCGTCGGGTCGGTGGCAAGCGCTTCTGGAGCGAGCTGCGCGGTTTGCCGACCACGGCGCAGAGCCTGCTCGCGGCCGATGGCCCGCAGGCCTACGTCCATCTCCTGTGGGGCGCTGCGGTGGCTCTCCTCACCATGCAACTCGTGTCGCCCTGGCTGGGCGGCCTCATGGCCATCGGCGTGCTGGGCATGTTGCCCTCGTTCATCACACGCGTGCTGGTCGGCTTCGCCCAGAACGTGTGGTCGTGGATCGCGGGCAAGTTCGCGCCTGCGGCCAAGGAGCCGCCCGGCGCCATCAGCATGGTGGTCGGCATCCTCGGCAGCGCGATCGCGCTTGCTGCAGGGGCGTTTCTCCCCGGCAGCTTCACGTCGCTCGTGATGTCGGGCGCATCCATTGGCGCCGCCTACCTTCTCATGCGGCGCAATAGGCCAGGGGGCACGGCGGCGCTGCTGCTGCTTCCCGCGGCGGCGGCGTTGCTGGCGGCGCTGGATGTTCTGATGCCCGGGTCGGCGTTGGCGCATGACGGCGGCCTGCCCGAGAGCGGCGGCAGCATCGTGGTGTGGTGGAACTCCGACGGCTCGAAGTGGTTGCTGATCCACGCCACCGCCGGCGGCATCGCGTCGGGCATCGGCGCGCCGATCGGCATCGCCATCGGCGACCTCGCCTCGATCGAGTCCATCGACGAGCAGTATATCAACTGGCTGTTGCGCAACGGCAGGAGCGGCGGTGGCGGGGCCGACAACGTCCAGGAAATGCCGTGGGACGAGTCCGCGGGGCAACCGCCGCCGCAGCCTGAGCCTCCCGCGCCCGGGCCTTCCGGCGTGACACCACCGGGGCCACTGCCGCCGCCGACCTCCGAACTGCCCGAGCCGCCGCCGCCGCCGCCACCCAAGGACGGTGACGTCGATCCCGCCACCGGCAAGGTGTTCTGGGGTGACGGGAACAGTTGGGAATCGCGCGAGTACTACGAGCAGGAGCGTGCGCGCACGCAGCGTCTGGAGAAGACCTTTGCCGACCAGCGCGCGCATGCCGCAGAAGTTACGCGCCAGGAGAGTCAGGCCGAGAGCGAACGCAATGCCGCGTTGGCGAAGGCCATTGCCGACCAGCAGCGCCAGATTCAGGCGCAGCAAAAGGCGGCAGAGCAGCAGTTCCAGGCGATGCAGACCAAACTCACCAAGGCTTACACCGCGGAGGGCAAATCGCCCGACGAGATCAATCAGATCGTCCAATCGGGCGACATGGCGACTCTCACCAACCTCTACAAGGATCACCTGCGTCAGGTGATCGATACCGAGAGCGCCAAGGCGGCGTCCGAGGCGCGTTGGGCAACCGCGATGGATGCCGGATACTATACGTCGAAGGTTGTGCTGGCCGGAGCCAAGACCGCGATGGTCGTCGTCGGCGGGCCTGCAGGCTACGTCGCCGCCGGCGTCGGCTCAGGCGTGATCCGCGCTGCCGAGGAGGGTGCCAACGTCTATGTCAACACCAAAGGTACCATCCGCCAGAAAGTGAGGGCGAGCGTGGGCGCGACGGCGGGCGGGTTCCTGGCCGGCGTCAAGGACGGAGTGATCGGCCGCTACACCAACGTTCCGGGTGTCGGGCCCGCCACCAAAATCCTGTTGCCTGCGGCGGGCGATGCGGCGGAGACCTTCATCCGCACCGGCGGCGACGCCGCCGCCGCCGCCAAGGCCGGCCTTCTGTCGACGGCGGCCGGTGCCGCCGGGGCCAAGCTCGGCGGCGTGCAGAACTGGAAGGTGCGCGAAGGCTCGCAGGTCCTGCTGGGCGGCGCGGCGGGTGCCGTGGGCAGCGTGATGGGCGGTGGCAGCGCCGAGGAAGGCCTGGTCGATGGTCTACTCAACGCCATGGGTGGCACGGCCGGCGGGCACGTCGGCAACATTGCGGTGCATTCGGCACAGACACGGGTCAACGGCGATCCGCTGCCGCTCACGCGCAAGGAGATCCAGCTCAACGACGACGCCGCGGTGAGGCAAGCGGAGGCCAAGACACTGGTCGACGATTACAAGGCGGCGAAGACTCCGGAAGAACGTGCCGCCGCTACAAAGGCGATCCTCGAGCATCGCGAAGCCAAGCTGGCCATGAAGGGCGATACCGTCGATCCGGCCACCCGGCAGCAGTACGCCGCCGATGCAGACACGCACCGCACGCGGCCGTTGCTGAGGCAGGTCGCCGATCGCTTGAACGGCGACAGGACACCCGACGGCCAGCGGCGGTTCGTCGTGGAGGAACAGCATCCTGACAACCCGGACAAGATCATTCGCCGGGAGGTGAGTCCGGCGGATTTCAAGAGCGGCAGCGGTTCGGCAGGGCCCGGCCAGGATCTCGACCTGTACACGGACAAGCGCATCGTCGACACCACGACCGGCCAAGCTGTCAAACCCCTCGCCATCGAGGACCACGTAAAGGGCGCCTGCAACGATCTCGGCTTCAGCTCTACCAAGCAGGAAGTCGAGTACATCCACAAGACCCATGAAGAGGCCTTCAGGATACGGCCGGGCGAAACGCCGGCCGACTTCCTCAAGCGCGTCGGCAGCGCCTCCGGCAGCGAGGGCCAGTCGGTCAGTGAGGTCAACCGGGTCAAGATCGACAAGGCCTACGAAAAATATCCCGATCGTCCATCGAGTGTGCTGGGCGAGCAGACCCGAACAGCAATGAAGGATTACGACCGGATCACGCAGAAGATCCTCAATGAGCACCCTAATGCGAAGGTGCCCGACCAGTTCCGTGTCGTCGACAGGGCGACCGGCGAGTCGCCCTTCGACATCATGCGCAAGGTCGGCGACGGCACCATGCCGGCGGGCGACGGCAACGCGAAGTTCCGTGCCATGACCGGCATGAACCTGGAAGATGGCGCAGTGAAGATGTCGGGCTGGGCCGAAAGCATCGTGAAGGGCGCCGGTCCCGACTCGCACATGATCGCCGGCGCCACCAGCCGCGATATTGCCCAGTCCACATTGCGCCAGGTCCTGGCCGACGCCGAGCGCGGAGAGCGCAAATGATTGCGCCCGTATTCGCCTTCGAGGGCCTCATGGAGCGCGGCAGCCTGGCGGCCCTGCTCGATGCCACGGGGGCCAGCTCGACATTGTCGCCCCGGCCTCTGCTCGGCGCCGCCGCGCTCGCCGTGCCGCAGGTCTCGCCGGCGTTCGGTCAGGCCGCACTCGTCCTCGCGGCGCCGCGCACCAATCTCGTGCTGCGCATGTGGAGCGGCGAGGACGCGGCCATCGAGACCAGCATCCTGTTCCCCGGTCTCCCCGGGGGAGGGCGCGGCGTCACGATGAACGTGGTCGACGACGACTACAGGATTGCGGGCTATGTCGACTCGGAGGCGGTGCTGGCGCTACTCGCGCCGTTCCTGCCGCCGCCGCTCTCGCGGCCGCTGCCGGCGTTCGTGGCCCAGTTGCCTGTGCGCACCATGGCCGTTCTCGCCGGTTGCATCGATCTCGTGCGCAGCAAAGTAATGGAGCGACGCGTCACGCGCGTTCTAGACAAGGCGCCACCGGCCGAAACCTTCGCCGACGACGCCGCGCCGCTCGCCGGCGACCATGTCGCGGCCTACCTCGAATATGTTTGGGGCTTTTCGCGTTTCGACCAGTTGATCACCCATGTGCTGCCGCTGTCGCTGATGCCGCGCGGGCCCTCGCGCGCCGATGTGGCGGCCGGCCTTCGCGCACTCGCCGCCGCCGGCCTGTTCGAGGAGGTACGTAAGGACCGCTGGCAGCCGCTGCCGGTGCTCGAGCCTTTGGTGACGTCGCTGCTCGGCGCCTCGGCCGGGTTCCAGTGGCAGCGCATCAGCCAGATGCCGGCGGACGCGATCTTCGTCGTGGAGCGCAGCTTCGTGTTCGGCGCTGGAGGCGTGTGCCTCGCCTTTAGCCTGGCTTCGGAAGGCATTCTGCGTCTCGAGACCTGCGGACGGGCAGAGATCGTCGAGTTCCTGACCGACGAGCTGTCCGCCGCGACGTTGCCGCCGATGCCGGTCGCGGCCGAGCCGGCGCATTTCTGCGGTCAATGCGGCACGCCTCTCCAGCCCGCCTGGAAATTCTGCGGTTCCTGCGGCGCTCCGGTGGCGGGAGCGGCAGCATGAAAAAGGTGGTTCTGGCCGGCGGCGTCGCGTCGCTGTTGCTGATGGCGGGCGCCTGGCTGGCGCTGGTCAAGGCACAGTCCGGCGACTGGGTGTTTTCGCGCACCGAGGACGGAATCCAGGCTCTGTTCCTGCGCGACCCGGCAGCCGGCGATCAACCGCCGTTGCTCAGGCTCGTGTGCAACGAGGAAGACGGCGTCATTTCGATCAACAGTCAGGCGCTGCTGGGCGAGGCCGTCCAGAAGCGCGCCGAGCGGCGCCATCAACTCGATCTCACCTTGAGCACCGATGGTCACGACCTTGTGCTCGAAGGCTATCCGGCGCTGGCACCGGAGGGCGCGTCCGCGTCCTGGGAAGTTCAGCGGAGCGGCCAGTTCCTCAGCGTTCTGTCGGCGTCCGACCTGACGATCGTCGGCCCGGCGCTGAAGATCGGCCGGCGTGGCGGCGGCGCATTGCTGGAATTCGTCCGAGCCTGTCCGCCCGTGGCCCGCGCTGGCCGCGACAGCGCCGCGTGGGAATCGCGCACCAGCCTGGAGAACGGTTATCGAATCGAGATTCCCCGCGGGCTGTTTCGCATCGTCCAGGGCGACCGCTTCGGCCGTCTCTACCGGTCGGAAGCGGGCACGGCGACATTGATGGTGATGGCGGGCCCCGACGCTATGCAGCAAGGCCTCGAAGCGGCAATGAAGGCAGGGACAGCGGGCCTGCCGGTCCT
>CAYZQZ010000133.1:0-9208 GCA_964480235.1 uncultured Reyranella sp.
CCAAGAACATCATGAATCCGGGCAAGGTGCTGCGGCTTTCATGAGCGATTTCGTCGGCAAGCTGCGCGCCATTGTCGGCGACAAGGGCCTGATCCTCGATGAAGGCGACAAGCGGCCGTTCCTCAGCGACTGGCGCGAGAACTATCTCGGCAGGGCGCTGGCGATCGTCCGGCCCGGCTCGACCGAGGAAGTGTCGAAGGTCGTGAAGCTCTGCGCCGCCGAGAGGGTGGCGGTGGTGCCCCAGGGCGGCAACACCGGCATGTCGGGCGGCGCCACGCCGCAGGAGGACGGCCGCGAGATCGTGCTGTCGCTCACCCGCATGAACCGCATCCTCGACGTCGACAAGGTGGGCTACACCATGACGGTCGAGGCCGGCGTGGTGCTGAAGACCATCCAGGAGAAGGCGGCGGACAACGACCGTCTGTTCCCGCTCAGCCTCGGCGCCGAGGGCAGCTGCACGATCGGTGGCAACCTCTCGACCAATGCCGGCGGCGTGCAGGTGCTGCACTACGGCAATGCCCGCCAGCTGGTGCTCGGTCTCGAGGTCGTGCTGCCCAATGGCGAGATCTGGGACGGCCTGCGGGCGCTCAAGAAGGACAATACCGGCTACGATCTGCGCGACCTTTACCTGGGCGCCGAAGGCACGCTCGGTATCATTACCCGGGCGGTGCTGAAGCTGTGGCCGAAGCCCAAGGACCACGCGACTTCATGGTCGGCTGTGCCCTCGCCGCAGGCCGCCGTCGAACTTCTGAGCGGCGCCTATGCCGCCTCAGAGGACAACGTCACCTCCTGCGAGCTGATGGGGCGGCAGGGCATCGACCTGGTCCTGCAGCACATCCCGGGCACCGCCGATCCGCTGGCCGACCGGCACGAGTGGTACGTGCTGATGGAATGGTCCTCGACCCGGCCGCCGCGCGAGGGAGCCAACGCGTCGGGCCTGCGCGACAAGATGGAAGCCTATCTCGGCGAGGCGATGGAAAAGGGCCTGGTGCTCGACGCCGTGATTGCCCAGACCGAGGCGCAATCCAAGGCGCTGTGGATGCTGCGCGAGAATCACACCGAAGCCTCCAAGCGCGAAGGGCCCTCGATCAAGCACGACATCTCGGTGGCGGTGAGCAAGGTCCCGCCTTTCGTCCCCGAAGGGCTGGCGGCCATGACCAGGGCCCTTCCCGGCTGCCGCCCGCTGGTGTTCGGCCATGTCGGCGACGGCAACCTGCATTTCAACTGTCAGGCGCCGGCCGGCTGGTCCAAGCCCGAATTCATGAAATACGGCGAGGCGATCAGCGGTGCGGTCTACGACCTGGTGACGTCCTACGGCGGCTCGATCTCGGCCGAGCACGGTATCGGCCGCATCAAGGTCGAGGAACTCGCGCACTACCGCACGAAGATCGAGCTCGACGTCATGCGCTCGCTGAAGCGCGCCCTCGATCCCGACAATCTGATGAACCCGGGCAAGGTGATCCAGGTCTAGCCGCGGCTAGGAGCGGCGCTCGTCGTCCCGGCGGTCGACGATCTCGTAAGTGACGTCGGTGACGTGACGCTCCTCGCGCGCCGGGGGGCCGGCCACCGACCGGCCGGCAAACAACCCGACCAGCCAGGCACGCAGGCGGTAGATCAGCAGGATCACCACCACGATCGCCACGAAGCCCGCGATCACCGCGAAGCCCAGCACCGCCAGAACGGCGAAGCCGATCAGGCCGAGCGCCGCCTGCAGCCAGATGCGCGGCGGCAGGCGGGAGATGAATTCGAAGAAGTTCGGCCGCCGGTTCCCGTTCACGGCTGCGCCCACTTCTTCTCGAAGTCCCAGACCTCGGAAAAGCCCATGAGCTCGTGCATGCCCTTGAATTGCGGCACCGATATGCCGTTCGACGTGCCCTTGTCCTTGAGATAGGCCCACGCCTGCCGCATCGCCTCGGCGGCGACGCTGAAGCCGAGGCCGGGGTAGATCGCAAGGTCAAAGCCCCATTTCCTGAGCCGGGCGACCTCGACCCGCGGCGTCTTGCCGAATTCCACCATGTTGGCGAGCAGCGGCTTGCTCACTTCCCTGCCGATGCGCTCGAGCTCGGCTTCGCTCTCGGGCGATTCGACGAAGATCACGTCGGCACCGGCATCCTCGTAGAGCCGCGCGCGGCGCAGCGCCTCGTCGAGACCCAGCGCCGTGCGGGCGTCGGTGCGCGCCACGATCATCGTCGCCTCGTCGCGCCGCGCCTCGGCCGCGACCTTGATCTTGAGCACCATGTCCTCGACCGGCACGACGCGGCGGCCGGGGGTGTGGCCGCACTTCTTGGGCATCTCCTGGTCTTCGATCTGGATCGCGGCGACGCCCGCAGCCTCGTAGCCGCGCACGGTGCGCTGGACGTTCAGCAGGCCGCCATAGCCCGTGTCGGCATCGGCGATCAGCGGCGTCTGGATGACCGAGCAGATCATCTCCGCGCGGCCCACCATGTCGGAATAGGTCGCCAGTCCTGCATCGGGCAGCCCGAGCATCGAGGCGGTGGCGCCGTAGCCGGTCATGTAGAGCGCGGGAAAGCCCATGCCGTCGGCGACGCGCGCCGAGATGCCGTCGAAGATTCCCGGCGCCAGGATGAACTCGCCCTTGGCCAGCAGATCGCGCAAGGCGCGCGCCTTCACGTTGGTTGTCATGTTCTTCCTCTGTCCTGAAATCTAGCGCCGGTTGATGGTTGCGGTGCAGGTCCGTCCGGGTGGGGTCTCGATTCCCTGGGCGGTTATGATGTCGCCATTCACCGTGCCGTCCAGCGTGAAGACGCGCGTAGGCCCCGTCGCGTCGGCCGGTGCAAAGGGTTGCGTCGAGGAATTCACGCCTTGCAGGACGAGGCGCGAAATCTGCGCCGAGTTACCGGAGATCGTCAGGGTCATGGACAGGGTGCCGCGGGTCATGTTCGGGACCCAGTTCCCCGTGCCGTTGCGAACATTGATGGTGAAGGTGACGCGCAGTCCTTCGCCGCCGCGCGAATTCGGGCACTCGTAGATGCCCTGCCAGATGCCGTCGATGCTGCCCGGTCGTACAGCCGCACCCTGCTGCGGCGGGATGGCCGGGGCCGGCGGCGCGGCCGCGGCGCGAAGGCGCGCATCCTCCTCCGCTTTGCGCCTCGCCTCTTCGGCCTTGCGGTCGTCGTCCAGCTTCTTCTGGCTCTCGTCATATTTCGCAATCGCCGTCGAGCCCTCGCGCAGCAGCGCGTGATATTGCGGACCGTCGAGGTGGCCGGTCGCCGGAAAGGTCCGCGCCCGCTGCCACGCGGCGATCTGCTCGCGGGTGCGTGGCGTGAACACGCCGTCGATCGGGCCCACCGGGAAGCCGAGCGAGGTCAGCGACACCTGGATGTGCTGGCGGTTGAGAATGGTGTGACGCAGTTCGATCTCCGCCTGCTCGGCGGCGCGCTGCGCGTCGTCCTGCGCCTTGAGCTGGTTCTGGCGTGCCGCCTCGGTCCGCCTGCGGCGCTCGGCTTCCTCCGCGGCGATCTTCTTGCGGGTCTCTTCCTCGACCTGGCGGCGCAGCGCCGCATCGGCGTCCGCCTTTTCGCGAGCGGCCTTTTCCTGACGCAGGCGGGCGATTTCGGCATCGGCGGCAGCCTGCTGCTCGCGCGCGGCTTCTACCGCGAGGTCGGGGCCGGAAGGCCGGGTGGCGGCATAATAGCCGCCGCCTCCCAGCGCCAGGAGAACGATCGCGGCGATGCCGAGCCACAGGCCCATGCCGCCCTTCGGCGCCGGTGCGGCAGAAGACGGTGCTCCGACCGTGGCAGGCGGCAGCGCGCCGCCGGTCGGGACACGCGGGGGCTGGGTGGGCGGCGTCCGGCTGGTCCCGACTGTGGCGCTCCGCGCCAGAGCGACCGTCGCCTGCGCGTCGAGGGCCGTGTTTTGGCCGAGAACGGATCGCCAGCCTGCGATGGTCTGCGGCCGGTCGCTTGCCTTGACCGCCAGACCGGCATCGATACCGACCAGCAGGCCGGGCGAGAAGCCTGCGGGCGCCAGCCGGCTAACCGGTTCGCAGCCATCCTCCAGCATGCGATCGAAGGCCGACGGCGGCGCCTGTCCGGCGATCGCGTGATATAGCGTCGCCGACAGGCCGTAGATGTCGGTCCACGGTCCCTGCTTGGCCGAGGTCATCTGCTCGGCCGCGGCGTAGCCCGGCGTAAAGATCGCCGTCATCACCGAGGTACGGCCGGCCATCGCCGCCCGCGAGGCACCGAAATCGATCAGTGTCGGATTGCCGTCGCCATCGAGCAGGATATTGGCAGGCTTGATGTCGCGATGCAGGAAGCCAACGGCATGCACCTTCTCCAGCCCGTCGAGCAGTGGCCACAGGATGCGATCGATCTCGGCCGGCGAGAGCGTGCCGCGCGCAATGCGATGCTCGAGCGTGTCGCCCGGCACCAGCTTCATGACGATGTAGGCGGTACCGTTGGCCTCGAGAAAGTCGAAGACCTGGATGATCGCCGGCGCGTGCTCGAGGCTGGCAAGAGTGCGGCCTTCGTCGACGAAGCGCTGGCGGCCCCAGGTAAAGTCCTCGGCCATCTTGGTCGTGCGCGGCAGCACGGTGACGCCGTCCTGCCGCACCGCCAGCGCCGACGGCAGGTATTCCTTGATCGCCACGTCGCGGCCAAGCTGGGCATCGCGCGCCCGATAGGTGATGCCGAATCCGCCCTGGCCGAGCACGGCCACGATCTCGTAGCGGCCGATTCTCTGGCCGGTCTTCAGCGCCACGAAATCGACGTCCGCCGTGCCGGCATTTGCCGTGGCGGCCATCGTCGTGCCCTGTTGCGCTCCCGCGCCGTAATTGGTGGCGTCAGTCATGCGGCCCCGGCCGCATCGAGCGTGCCATGGGGCAGCAGGACCGGCAACGGCGCTCCCGTCAGACCTGCAGTGGCTTCAGTTCGTTCGAACCCGCGGCCTGGCAGAAGGTCGTTGTCTCGGTGGTCGTCTGGCCGTTCTTGGTGGCCGTCATCTCGATCGGCCGGCAGGTGCTGCCGTCGGTGCGCTTGGCGGCCGGTCCGACCGGCTTGGCCGAAACGACCGTCGGCTGCGCCGAGCCGGTGGGGGTGTTGGTGGCGCTGACCCCGCCCGAGGCGCTGGCCTGGCGACCGGTCGGCTCGACCGTGTAGGTCGTGGGCTGGTTAGTGTCGGCTACGAAGGCGCGCTGCGTTGCCTCGGCGAGGCGCCGGCGCTCCTGCTCGTCGAGGGCGCGGCCAACCAGGTTGCCGGCGAGGGCACCGACCAGCGCACCGCCCACGACGCCGCCGACCGAATTGAAGGCAAGGCCGCCGATCAGGCCGCCGACCGCGGCGCCCGCCACCGTACCGGTCGTCTGGTTCGAGGGACCTCCACGATCGTCGACGCAGGCCGTCGCGACACCCAGCGTCGCGACCAAGGCGACGGCCGTCACGGCCTTGCGTGCCGCGCGTGATCCATTGATGGCAATCACAGCGTTCATCGGGCGCACCTTTTCTTGTAATCGAGGACCTTCACTCTACTCCAAAGCGAGGCATTGCGGCCACGAGCTTCGTCTTCAGCGTCTGCGTAAATACGTGGCGCATCGCAGGACGCGAGCAGGACCCCGTTCCGGACCAGCGCCAGGGCGAGGTCGGTGCGCTCGCTGTCCGGAACCGCCTCGAGCGGCGGCTTGGCATTGAGCGGCGTGATCAGGCAGCGATAAAGCGGTGTGCCGTCTGTCAGCCGGTCGGTCTGCCGGCAGCGCAGATTGCGCGGCTGGCTGGCAAGCGCGTTGACCGCGAGCTGGCGAAGCGCCGGATCGTCGACGATGTCGACCCCCTGCAGATGTAGGTCGGGCGTGCGGCCGGCCAGGCCAATATAGAGCAGACTCTTGCCGAAGTGATCGAAATTGCCCTCAACGAACTCGATCGCCTTGCGCCGCGCCTCGGCCTCCTGCTCGGCCTTGGCGCGTGCCTCGTCGTCGGCGCGCTTCTTGTCGGCCTCGGCCTTCTGCTTCTCGGCGATCTCGGCCTCTACCTTGCGCCGGGTCTCCTCCTCGAGTTGCTTCTGGCGCTCGGCGTCGGCGGCCTGCCGCGCCTTCTCCGCCGCTTCGCGCTCGGTTTTCTCGCGGTCGGCGCGCAGGGCCGCGGCTTCCTGCTCGGCCTTTTGGCGGGCGGCATCGGCCGCTTCGGCGGCAGCGCGCGCCTTGACCGCTTCGGGATCGGGCCCGCGCGGGGCCAGCGCGAAATAGCCGCCACCGCCCACCAGGATCAGCAGCACGGCCGCGAGGCCGAGCCACAGGCCCATCGGCTTGCGGGCGGCGGGCGGCGGCGCGCTTGTCGCTGCTGTTGCCGGCACCGACTGCAGCACCGAGCTCCGCCCGCGCACGACCTGCGTTGCCGCCGCAGGGGCGGCCTTGCCGATCACCACCGTGGCGTCGGCCTGCGGCGCCGCGGCCATGCCGAGGATCGGCCGCCAGCCGGCGATGCTCTGCGGCCGGTCGGTCGCCTTGACCGCGAGACCGGCGTCGATGCCCGCGCAGATTCCCGCCGGCAGACCCGGCGGCACGAGCTTGCTCAGCGGCTGATAGGAATCGTCCAGCAGACGGTCGAACGCCGACGGCGGCGCCTGGCCGGTAATCGCATGATAGAGCGTCGCCGACAGCCCGTAGATGTCGGTCCACGGTCCCTGCCGGGCCGACGTCATCTGCTCGCTGGCGGCATAGCCCGGCGTGAAGATCGCCGTCATCGCCGTGGTCCGGCCGGCCATCGCCGCACGCGAGGCGCCGAAATCGATCAGCGTCGGCTTGCCCTCGGCGTCGAGCAGGATATTGGCCGGCTTGATGTCGCGATGGAGGAAGCCCGTGCTGTGCACCTGCTCCAGCCCGTCGAGGAGCGGCCACAGGATACGCTCGATCGCCTCGGCAGCGAGCTTGCCCTCGCGCCTGATCCGATCCTCGAGCGTCTCGCCGCTCAACAACTCCATCACGATGTAGGCAGTGCCATTTGCCTCGAGGAAGTCGAAGACATGGACGATGGCCGGCGCGCGGTGCAGGCTGGCGAGCGTGCGGCCTTCGTCGACGAAGCGCTGGCGGCCCCAGGAGAAGTCCTCGGCGAGCTTGGTCGAGCGCGGCAGCACGGTAACGCCGTCCTGCCGCACCGCCAGCGCCGACGGCAGGTACTCCTTGATCGCCACGTCGCGTCCGAGCTGGATGTCGCGGGCCCGATAGGTGATGCCGAACCCGCCCTGCCCCAGGATCGACAGGATCTCGTAGCGGCCGATCGTCTGGCCGACCTTCAGCGAGGCGAAGTCGACGTCGGCGCCGTCGTTCGGCGGTTCGGTGGTGGAGGACATGCGTCTAGATCTGCCGCACGGTCAGTTCGACATCGCCGATGCGCACCTTGCCGCCGGCATGCAGCGCCGCCGGCGGGCTGGCGGCGAGCACGGCGCCATTGACCGAAGTGCCATTGGTCGAGCCGAGATCCTCGACCTGCAGCGCCTCGCTGGTGAAGCCCAGCCGGGCGTGGCGGCGCGACACGGTGGGATGGGCGACCACGAGGTCGCACTGGTCGGCGGCACGGCCGACCGTCATGCCCTTGGCCTGCGCCATCAGCTTGTCGAGCGGCACGTCGAAGCTGAACTTGTTGCCGGTCGAGTCCGCGCCTTCGAAGCGCAGGGTGATCTGCGGCAGGATCTTGGTCGTGGTCTTGACCGGAGACGTCGCCGAGGCGCGCACGTGATAAATGTGCACGGGACGGCTCACGTTCTTCATCTGGTGCTCGCCGCCATCGACGAAGGCGTAGTCGATCTTGAGTTCCGTCATGTCGCGCACGGTGCGCGACACCGCGATGCCGCCGGGATCGGCTTTGGCCTGGATGCGGGCGGCGAGATTGACGCCGTCGCCGAAGATGTTCTGGTCCTCCTCGTCGACGATCACTTCGCCCAAATGCACGCCGATGCGGAACAGCATGCGCTGGCTCTCGTCGAGCTGCTCGTTGAAGCGCGCCATACGCTCCTGGATGTCGATCGCTGCAGCGACCGCCGAGACCGCCGAGCCGAACTCGGCCAGCATCGCATCGCCCGCCGTACCGACCAGACGGCCGCCCCCGGCATCGATCGCCGGCCGCCAGACTTCGATTTGAGCAGTCTTCAGGTGCCGGAAGGTACGGGTTTCCGCGCCTTCCATCATGCGCGTGAAACCGGCGAGATCGGCGTGGACGATGGCCGCGAGGCGGCGCTGCAGGTTCGCCATGATACTCCTAGTTTAGCGGCCAAATCTCCACTTCGCGCCCCTCCTTCAGCATCCGGGCGGTGGCGGCTCCGACCTGCCCGACCCCCGCCATGGCGGGCCCCGCCACCTCGAGGGCGACAAATTGTCGGCCATCCGAGCGAATCGCCCAGTCCTCGGGGTCCGAAGGCAGGTCGACCGCCAAGATGGCGTGCCCGGGCATGGTGACGACCGCGAGCTTGCGGCCGGGCGTATAGGTCCGCAGCACGGCAGCGAGCGCCACGGCCTTGCTGTCGCAATCGCCACGGTTCTGCGCCAGCAACGCCGGGGCCGGCAGGTAGTCGCCGCCGCGGCGATCCTTGTCCTCGAGCTTCACGTAGGGAATCTGCTGAAAGAAGCCGAGCGCCAGGCCGATGCGGGCCCGGTCGCTGTCGACCACGTTCGGTTGGGTGCCCAGCGCACGGGCCACGGCGCGCAGCGGCTTTTGCTGGGCGGCCGTGGCGGCAGCGAAATCGACCAGCACGCGGCTGCCGACCCGCATGCGCAGGTAGCGCGCGAGATAGCTTTTGAGGCCGGCCTCAAGCCGCTCCTTGAGCTGGTTGGACAGCTTGTCGGCGGCCGCCTGGTTCTGGCCCGAGATGTCCCAGCGGATGCCGTCGCGGCTGCGGGTCAGCTTGACCTGCATGCCCTGCGCCAGCCGATCGATGTCGCCGCGCAGGTCGACCTCGAGCTGGCGCCACATCGTATCCATGCTGAAGTCGCGGAACGAGGACTCGGCCTCTCCGATGGCCTCCTTAGAGAGAGTGAACGAGGCCGAAAGGTCGCGGCCGTCGCTGCCGCGCCAGCGCCAGCTTAACTGATCGGCGCCGCCACGGCTCACCTTGTTGAAATCAAGCTGCTGCGCCTCGGCCTGGCCGGCCGCGAGTACCATCAACAGCGCGATAGCCACCTGGGAGACCCGGCGGCGGGCGCGCACGTCAGCGTCCCTTGAAAGCGGGCGGCCGGCGTTGCTTGAGGGCGGAAAGTCCCTCA
>CAYZQZ010000134.1:0-9180 GCA_964480235.1 uncultured Reyranella sp.
CGCCTCAAGGGCTACTACGGCTCGGTGAGCGAGCGCCAGCTGCGCCGCTATTATCTTGAGGCCGTGCGCCGTCGTGGCGATACCGGCGAGAACCTGGTCGAGCTGCTCGAGCGCCGGCTGGACGCGGTCATCTACCGCATGAAGTTCGCCATCACCGTGTTCGCCAGCCGCCAGCTGGTCAGCCACGGCCACGTCAAGGTGAACGGCAAGCGCGTCAACATTGCGTCGTACCTGGTCAAGGACAACGACGTGATCGAGCTGACGACCAAGGCCAAGGAAATGGCGCGGGTCATCGAGGCGACCCAGACCGCCGAGCGCGACGTGCCGGAATACGTTTCGGTCGACCACACGGCGATGAAGGGCACCTACGTTCGCGGCCCCAAGCTCGCCGACGTGCCGTACCCGGTGCAGATGGAGCCGTCGCTGGTGGTCGAGTACTACAGCCGCTAGGCACTAATTTTCCCAGCATGTGAACGAAAAGCCCGCCGAATTCGGCGGGCTTTTTGCATTGAAATCAGCGTGAAAGCCGGGTTTGCCGCTGTGCGGCCATAGTGCGGCAGTCTATAATCCGCTGGGGATTGGGGTTTTGGAGACTTTGAAGATGCGTATGGTCCGGTGGGCGGTCATCGCTTCGGTCGCCGTCGTGGCCTGCGGGGCGGTTTATGCGTTCCGCGACGACATCGGCAAACGGCTCGGCCTGAGCGCCCCTGCCAACGCGACGGCAACGGCGGCCAGTCCGGCCGGCGCGGCCCAGCCACCCGGGCGGCGCGGACGCGCGAGCCCCGGCGGGCCGGTGCCGGTGGTCGTCACCAAAGTCGACAAGAGGCCGATGCCGATCGTCATCGAGGCGGTCGGCACGGTGCAGTCGATTGCGTCGATCCAGATCAAGGCGCGCATCGACAGCCAGATCATCAAGGTCGCGGTCGAAGAAGGCGCGCTGGTCAAGGAAGGCGACCTGCTGTTCGAACTCGACTCGCGCACTCTGCGGGCCCAGCTCGGCCAGATCGAGGCGCAGATCCGCAAGGACCAGTCGCAGGTCGAGCAGGCCAAACGCGATACCGCTCGTGCCGGCGATCTGCTCAACAAGGGCGCCGGCACGGCCGTGGCGCGCGACACCTTCTCCACGGCCCTCAAGGCCGCCGAGGCGCAGCTCGAGGCCGATGAGGCCGCCAAGGCGAGCGTCATGACGCAGCTCAGCTACACCGAGATTCGTGCGCCGGTGTCGGGCCGCATCGGCTCGATCAACAGCAAGGCCGGCACCGTGGTGCGTGTCGGCGACAACACCCTCACCGGCGCACTCGCCACCATCAACCAGGTCGATCCGATCTATCTCAGCTTCGCGGTGCCGCAGGTCTATCTGCCCGATCTGCGCGCAGCGATGGCCAAGGGCGACGTCAAGGTCAACGCCGTGGTCGACGAGAAGCGCAAGCAGTCGGGCGTCGTTGCCTTCCTCGAGAACACGGTCGATCCGCTCACCGGCACGGTGACCGCCAAGGCGCGCATTCCCAATGGCAACGAAGGCCTGTGGCCCGGCCAGTTCGTCAAGGCCGAGGTGGTGCTGGGCGTCGAGCCCGATGCGATCTCGGTGCCGGCGCCGGCCATCCAGCTCGGCCCGCAGGGGCCGTACCTTTTCGTGGTCAAGGACGGCGTCGCCGAGCTGCGCAACGTCACCATCAAGCGCACGCAGGATGGCCAGTCGGTGATCGGCAAGGGTCTTGAAGCGGGCGAGCAGGTCGTGACCGACGGCCAGTTGCGCCTGGTCAACGGCGCCGCCGTCTCGGTCAAGCCGTCGGCGCCTAACACGGCGAACAACCCGGCCCCGCGCGGCTAGCAGCGGACGATTTCAAGAGGACCGACGCGACATGCTTTCAGCGCTTTGCATCCGCCGTCCGGTCATGACCATCCTGGTGATGGCGTCCTTCGTCATCGCGGGCATCTTCGGCTACAAGCAGCTTCCCGTGGCCGCCGTGCCACGTGTCGACTTTCCGACCATCCAGGTGACCGCGCAGCTGCCGGGCGCCAGCCCCGAGACGATGGCGGCGTCGGTTGCCTCGATCCTGGAGCGGCAGTTCTCGACCATCGCGGGCGTCACGACGATGACGTCGACCTCCTCGCTCGGCAACACGTCGATCGTGCTTCAGTTCGACCTCAACCGGAACATCGACGGCGCGGCCCTCGACGTTCAGTCGGCGATCTCGTCCGCGCTGCGCCGCCTGCCGGCTGAGCTGCCGACGCCGCCGAGCTTCCGCAAGGTCAATCCGGCGGACTTCCCGGTCCTGTTCATGGCGCTGAAGTCGAGCCAGGTGCGCCTCAGCGACGTAGACGCTTTCACCAACCGGGCGATCCTGCCGCGCATCTCGACCCTGCCGGGCGTCGCCCAGGTGCTGATCTTCGGCTCGCAGAAATACGCCGTCCGCGTGCGCGCCAACCTCGACCAGCTCGCCGTGCGCGGCCTCACGCTCCAGGAACTGCAGACCGCGATCGTCAACGCCAATTCGAGCAAGCCGGTCGGTGCGATCGCCGACCAGCGCCAGAGCTCGATCCTCGACGCCACCGGGCCGATCAACAAGGCGGCCGATTACATGCCGGTGATCGTCACCTGGCAGAACGGCGCGCCGGTGCGCATTTCCGACGTCGCCACCTCGATAGACTCGGTCGAGAACGACAAGGTCGCGAGCTGGCTCGACGGCACGCGCGCCATCCTGCTCGCCGTCTACCGCCAGCCCGACGCCAATACCGTCGAGGTGGTCGACCGCGTTCGCGCCATGTTGCCCGCGATCCAGGCCGAACTGCCGACCGGCGTCGACATCGCGGTGCTGGCCGACCGGTCGATTCCGATTCGGCACGCCATTGAGGACGTCGAATTTACCCTGCTTCTGGCGGGGTTCCTGGTCATTGTGGCGATCTATTTCTTCCTGCGCAGCGTGCGGGCAACCCTGATCCCCGCGATCGCGCTGCCGATCTCGGTCATCGGCACCTTCGCCGGCATGTATGTCTGCGGCCACTCGATCGACAACATTTCGCTGCTGGCCCTTACCCTCGCGGTAGGTTTCGTGGTCGACGACGCCATCGTCATGCTGGAGAACATCGTCCGCCATATCGAGGCGGGCGAGAAGCCGATGGATGCGGCCTTCAAAGGCTCCAGGGAGGTGGGCTTCACCATCATCTCCATGACCCTGTCGCTGGTCGCGGTGTTCATACCGGTGTTGTTCATGGGCGGCGTGGTCGGCCGCATGTTCAACGAGTTCGGCCTGGTCATCACCTTCGCGATCCTGATCTCGGGCATCGTGTCGCTGACGCTGACTCCGATGCTGTGCTCGCGCATGCTGAAGCCGATCGACCATCACGAGGAGCACAACTTCCTGCTGCGCTCCTTCGAGTGGAGCTTCACCAAGCTGACCGAGGGCTATGCCTGGGCGCTCAAGCGTACCGTAGCGATTCCAAAGGTGGTGCTGGCGGTCACACTGGGCACCTTCGTGCTGACTGGCGTGCTGTTCCAGGCGATTCCCAAGGGGTTCTTCCCGCAGGAGGATATCGGCCAGATCACGGGCGCCACGGTCGGGCCCGACGACGCCTCGTTCGATGCCATGGTGGCGCGTCAGAGTGCGCTGGCGGAACTGATCAAGCGCGATCCCGATGTCGCGGCGGTGCTGTCGACGGTGGGCGGCGGCAACGCGGCGGCGACGGTCAATTCGGGCCGCATCTTCATCATGCTGCGCGAAAAGCCAGAGCGCACCGACTCGGCGGCGCAGGTGATCGCCCGTCTGCGTCGTACCGCGGCGAGCGTGCCGGGCATCAACATCTTCTTCCAGCAGATCCAGTCGATCAATATCGGTACCACGCAGACCCGCGCGCAGTACCAGTTCGGCATGCGCTCGAGCGATCTTGCGGCCCTGCGCGAGTATGCGCCGCGCATGGAACAGCGCATGCGCCAGATCCCCATCATCCTCGACGTGAATTCGGATCTGCAGGTGCGCGCCCGTCAGACATCCATCGAAATCGACCGCGACATCGCCTCGCGTCTCGGCCTCTCGGTCGACCAGATTCGCCTGCTGCTCTACTCGGCGTTCGGCTCGCGCCAGGTTTCGACCATCTATGCCGCCGACGACACCTACCAGGTGATCCTCGAGGCCGATCCGCGCTACGCCGACACCAACGAGGTGCTGCGTCGCATGATGGTGCGCACACCGTCGGGCGGCCTGGTGCCGCTCGATACGGTGGCCAAGCGCACCGACAAGCCGACCTCGCTGACCGTCAACCACATCGCCCAGCTGCCGTCGGTGATCATCTCCTTCAACCTGGCGCCGGGCGTGGCGCTGGGCGAGGCGGTGCGCGACATCACGGCGGCGGCCTCCGAGATCGGGCTCCCGCCTCACATTGCCATCAGCTTCGAGGGCAGCGCGCAGGTCTTCCAGCAGGCGGTCGCCAACCAGGGCCTGTTGCTGTTCGCCGCGGTGCTGGTGATCTACATCATCCTGGGCATCCTCTACGAAAGCTTCATCCATCCGCTGACCATCCTCTCCGGCCTGCCGTCGGCCGGCATCGGCGCGTTGGCGATCCTGATGCTGTTCGGGATGGACCTGTCGGTGATCGCCGTGATCGGCGTCGTCATGCTGATCGGCATCGTGAAGAAGAACGCCATCATGATGGTCGACTTCGCGATCGAACGGCGCAGCCAGGGTGCGACTGCCGAGGCGGCGATCGTCGAGGCGGCGCGGCTGCGCTTCAGGCCGATCATGATGACCACGACCTGCGCCCTGCTGGGTGCGCTGCCGATCGCCATCGGTGCCGGCGCCGGCGCCGAACTGCGCCAGCCTCTCGGCATCACGGTGGTCGGCGGTCTGATGGTGTCGCAGCTGCTGACCCTGTTCATCACGCCGGTCGTCTACATCTGGTTCGACAAGCTCTCGAACATGAACCTCATGCCGCGTCTGCCCGAACGTCTGCGACTGCGCAGCCGTTCCCGCGCTACGCCCGCCGAATAGGCGGGGCGGAGCATGAGCGAGGACATCGGCGCGTTCGTGCCGGGGCCGCGGGTGCGTATCGAGGGGCGCGCCGGCGGACCGCTTTCGGGCCTGACTTTCGCCGCCAAGGACCTGTTCGACGTGGCCGGCGTCGTCACCGGCGGCGGCAATCATGACTGGCCGACCGGACGTCCGGTGCCAACCCGGCACGCATGGACGGTGCAGGCCCTGCTCGACGCGGGCTGTACGCTGATCGGCAAGACCGGCACCGACGAGGTCTCGCTTGGCATTCTGGGCGAGAACGCCTTCGATGGGACGCCGAAGAACGTCCGCGCGCCGGGCCGGGTGCCGGGCGGCTCGTCGTCCGGTTCGGCTGCGGCGGTCGCCGCCGGCCTCTGCGACACCGCGCTCGGCACCGACACCGGCGGCTCGGTAAGGGTGCCGTCGAGCTTCTGCGGCCTTTACGGCATCCGGCCGACCCATGGCCGGCTGAACCTCGCGGGCATGCTGCCGCAGGCGCCGACCTCCGACACCACGGGCTGGTTCGCGCGCGACGCCGGCACTTTCGCGAAGGTATCGTCGGTGCTGCTCGGCGAGGAGATCCCGCATGCCCTGCCGACCAGCCTGGTGATTGCGACCGACACGTTCGGCTTCGCCGATCCGGCGGTCGCCACGGCGCTGCATCCGATGGTGATGCGGCTCGCTGCCCTGATCGGCCACAGCCGCGAGGACCTGATGGCGCCGCAGGGCCTGTCGGTCTGGGCGCGCGCCCAGCGCACGCTGCAGCCGGTCGAGGCCTGGAACACGTTCAAGGACTGGCTGGACGAGCGCAATCCGCGCTTCGCCTTCTCGGTCGCGCGGCAGCTTCTCTCAGGCTCGACGATTCCGGCGGCCGACCAGAGTTGGGCAGCGCTGATGCGCCAGGAGGCGAGGGGGCGCATGGCGCATCTGCTGCCGGAAGGCACGATCCTCTGTCTGCCAACCACGCCGTTTCCCGCGCCGCCGGTCAAGCAGCGCCTGTCGATGCTCGATCCGGTGCGCGACCGCATCACCTGTCTCTGCGCGCAGGGCGGATTGGCCGGCCATCCACAAGTCAGCCTCCCGGGCGCGACGGTTGACGGAATGCCGGTCGGCCTGTCCATCATCGGCCCTCGGGGCAGTGACGCCAGCCTGGTGGCTGTGGCGCGCGCCCTCGAGGGAAGTGCGTGACGGATCTCACACCGAATATTCCGGAAGTCGTCGCCGAGGTGGCGGCCCACTTCGAGCGCTACGAGCAGGCCCTGATCGACAAGAATGTGGAAGTCCTCGACGCCACGTTCTGGAACAGCCCGCACACCATCCGGCTGGCCAATGCCGAGCACGGCTACGGCTTCGACCGAATTCATGCCTTTCGCGTCGCGCGGCCGCCTGGCCCCGGGACCAAGGAAAAGCGTTTCCGGCTCGACATCGTCACGCTGGGGCGCGACCTCGCGACCGTTTCGCTGGTCTACAAGGTGCGCGGCCAGGACAAGACCGGCCGACAGACGCAGACCTGGGTGCGCTTTCCCGATGTCGGCTGGAAGGTGATCCATGCCCACGTCTCGATGATCGCCGAACAGCCCGTGCTCTGAGGCCAATTCCCCGGGAGAAGACCAATGGAAAAGGATACGTCGGCATCCGGCCATCCGCTCGGCAACGTGATGAATCCCAACCCGGCGTGGGTGGCCATGCACACCGAGCCCGCGCTCGAACCGGCCTTGCCGATCGTCGATCCGCACCATCACCTGTGGCAGCGCACCGGCAACGACTACCTGTTTCACGATCTGCTGGCCGACACGCAGACCGGGCACAATATCGTCGCCACGGTTTTCGTCGATTGCCATTCGATGTACCGCAAGGATGGCCCGGCCGAGCTGCGCTGCGTCGGCGAGACCGAGTTCGCCAACGGCGTCGCGGCCATGAGCGCCTCGGGCCTCTACGGCAACCTGCGCGCCTGCGCCGGAATCATCAGCCACGTCGATCTGCGCCGTGGCGCGAAGGCAGGTGAGGTGTTCGACGCCCAGATCGCGGCCGGCAACGGGCGGTTCAAGGGCATCCGCTACCAGACCGGCTGGGATGCCGACCCCGGCATCCGCAATTCCCGGACCGATCCGACGCCCGAGCTGACCCGGGACCGGACGTGGCGCGAGGGCTTCAAGGAACTGGCCAGGCGCAATCTCGTCTTCGACACCTGGCTTTACCATCCGCAATTGGGGGAAATCGCCGAGCTGGCCGATGCCTTTCCGGGTACGCCGATCGTGCTCGACCATATTGGTGGCCCGCTCGGCTATGCGGGCTATGCCGGCCGTCACGACGAGGTTCGTGCCGCCTGGAAGAAGTCGATGGCCGAGCTGGCCAAGCGGCAGAACATCACGGTGAAGGTGGGCGGACTCGGCATGGCGATGGGCTGGTTCGACTTCTACCAGCGCCCGTCGCCGCCCAATTCCCAGCAGCTCGCGGAGGCTTTCCGGCCCTGGGTGGAGACCACCATCGAGCTGTTCGGCGCGAACCGCTGCATGTTCGAGAGCAACTTCCCCGTCGACAAGATCACCAGCGGGTACGGCGTACTGTGGAATGCCTTCAAGGTGCTGGCGGCCAAGGCCTCGCCGTCGGAGAAGACTGCCCTTTTCTCGGGCACCGCGAGCCGGGTCTACAAGCTCGCACTGACGTAGCGCGCGTACGGGTCACGGCCTAGACTTTTCTCCTCGCTGTCTGGAGGGGACAAGTCATGCGTCGTTATCTCATTGCATCGGTCGCGGCCCTCGCGACCATAGCCGCGCCGATCGTTGCTTCGGCACAGACGGTGTTGAAAGCCGTCATGGAATCGGACGTTAAGATTCTCGATCCGATCTGGAGCGGCGCCTACATCACGCGCAATTACGGATACATGGTCTATGACACGCTCTTCTCGATCGACGAGAAGTTCGAGGTCAAGCCGCAGATGGTCGATACCTGGAAGACCAGCGACGACGGGCTGACCTGGACGTTCACGCTGCGCGACGGCCTTGAATGGCATGACGGCAAGCCGGTAACGGCGGAGGATTGTATCGCTTCAATCAAGCGGTGGAGCGCCAAAGATTCGATGGGCGCAAAGCTCGCGTCGTTCCTGTCGGAGTACAAGGTCGTCGACGCCAAGACCTTCCAGATCGTGCTGAAGGAGAAGTTCGGGCCGCTCCTGCAGGCGCTCGGCAAGCCGTCGGTAGTGGTGCCGTTCATGATGCCCAAGCGGATCGCCGAGACCGATCCGAATACGCAGATCAGCGAATATGTCGGCTCCGGGCCGTTCGTTCTCAAGCTCGACGAGTGGAAGCCCGGCGAGAAGATCGTCTTCCTGAAGAACAAGAGTTACAAGCCGCGGCCCGAGCCCGCGTCGGGCCTGGCGGGCGGTAAGGTCGTGAGTCTCGATCGCGTCGAGTGGGTCTGGATTCCCGATGCCCAGACGCAGGTCGATGCCTTGATCAAGAATGAGATCGACCTGATCGGCAGCCTCAACTTCGACAGCCTTCCGCTCCTGGAGAAGAACAAGAGCATCAAGATCCTGAAGGCGACTGCACCCGGGCAGTTCACGTTCCGCCCGAACTGGCTGCAGCCGCCCTTCAATGACGTCCGCATCCGGCGCGCGGCCGCCTACGCGCTCAGCCAGCCGGAATTCATGCAGGCCAATATCGGCGACGAGCGCTTCTACAGGCCGTGCAAGGCGCTGTTCACGTGCGACACGCCCTATGCCTCGACCGCCGGCATGGACGGGCTGCTCGACGGAAATATCGCCAAGGCGAAGGAACTGCTGGCCGAGGCCAAGTATGACGGCACGCCGGTGGTGATGCCGCAGCCGACCGACCTCGGCGTGATCAAGCAGATTGCGCCGGTCGCCAAGGCCCAGCTCGAGAAGGCTGGCTTCAAGGTCGACGTCCAGCCCATGGACTGGCAGAGCATGGTGACCCGGCTGATCTCAAAGAAGGGCCCGCCCTCTGAAGGCGGCTGGAGTGCCTTTGGCACCAGCTGGTCGCAGATCGACATCCTCGACCCGCTGATGAACCCGTCCATCGCCGCGACTTGCGAGAAGGCCCGTGCCGGTTGGCCGTGCGATGCCGAACTGGAGAAGCTGCGCGATGCCTTCGTGCGCGCCGAGACGCCGGCCGACAACAAGCCGACCGCTGAGGCGGGGCAGGCCTATGCCACGAAGGTCCTTACCCACCTG
>CAYZQZ010000135.1:0-9179 GCA_964480235.1 uncultured Reyranella sp.
AGGCGGCCGACAGAAACTCGGGCATGAAAAATCTCCGACAAAAGACAGAACGAACGGTTCAGCGGTCTTCGGTCAGAGCTTGATCGGCACCTTGTCGATGGGGCGGGGCGGGGCGGGCCGGGCCGGCGCCAGCAGAAGGCCGGCGCCCACCTTCAGCACGGCGATGCCGGTGGCGAGCGCGCCGCCGGCCAGCAGGAAGGCGAGCAGATGCCAGTGGCGCATGCCTAGGACGGAGATCTCGCCGCCGAAATCGAACAGGGCGAATTCCAGCCCCGCTTCACCCAGCCACGCCGGGTCGACGGCGTCGCCGAAGGCGGCGAGCAGCATGCAGACCACCACCGAGGCGACAAAAAGCTCGCCGCCCGTCGAGACGGAGCGGACGGCGTTGGCGGCGCGGCGCGAGCGGTGGACCAGTCTCATAATACCCGTTGAATGTTGCCTCTCGGCGGCCATATTTCAAGGCAAACCGGACAGATGCCGAATGCGACGAAAACGCAGAGGCTCAGGAAAGCCTCATCCTGAGGAGGCCGCGGAGCAGCCGTCTCGAAGGATGGGCAACGGGTAAGGCGTCTGATCCCACCAAAGGCGCGGAGGTTACTCCGCGCTGATCGAGACGCGCTCCTGCGGAGCGCTCCTCAGGGCAAGGTTTTGTACTCGAGGTCGTTTAGAGCTCCGTCCGGCGCAACCTCAGCGCATTCCCGATCACGCTGACCGACGACAGCGACATCGCCGCCGCCGCGAACACCGGGCTGAGCAGCAGGCCGAAGGCGGGATAGAGCACGCCCGCCGCCAGCGGCACGCCGGCCAGGTTGTAGACGAAGGCGAAGAACAGGTTCTGTCGGATGTTGCGCATCGTCGCCTGCGACAGCGCGCGGGCCCGGGCGATGGCGCGCAGGTCGCCCTTCACCAGGGTGACGCCGGCACTTTCGATCGCCACGTCGGTGCCGGTGCCCATGGCGATGCCGACATCGGCGGCGGCGAGTGCCGGCGCGTCGTTGATGCCGTCGCCTGCCATGGCGACCACCTTTCCTTCGG
The DNA here is from genome assembly GCA_964480235.1 of uncultured Reyranella sp. Classification (GTDB taxonomy): domain Bacteria; phylum Pseudomonadota; class Alphaproteobacteria; order Reyranellales; family Reyranellaceae; genus Reyranella. The sequence continues at coordinate 1,036 of CAYZQZ010000135.1, forward strand.
CGCGCAGGCGCTTCACCGCCTCGGTCTTGTCGGCGGGCAGCAGTTCGGCCCGCACCTCGTCGATGCCCAGTTCGGCGCCGACCTTTTCGGCGGCGGCCTTGCTGTCGCCGGTCAGCATGACCACCGGCACGCCGGCCGCGTGCAAGGCCGACAGCGCCTCGGGCGTCGAGGCCTTGATCGGATCCTCGATCGAGATCGTGCCGAACAGCTTGCCATCGACCGCCAGCATCACAGGGCGCTGGAAGGTGCCGAGATCGACGCCGTTCTCCTTCAGGAGCCGCGCCGTGCCCAGGATCATCTTCTTGCCTTCGACCGTGCCGCTCACGCCGCGGCCGGCCTCGGCGCGGAAATCGCTGACGGGGCTGAGTTGCTGCCGGCGCTCGAGCGCCGCATCGACGATCATGCGCGCGATCGGGTGCTCGCTGCCGCGCTCCAGCGACGCCGCCAGCCGCAGCATCTCGATGCCGCCGGTGACGTTGGTGATGCGCGGCTTGCCTTCGGTCAGCGTGCCGGTCTTGTCGATCACCAGCGTGTCGACCTTCTCCAGCCGCTCCAGCGCCTCGGCGTTGCGGATCAGGATGCCGGCGGCGGCGCCGCGTCCGACCCCGACCATGATCGACATCGGCGTGGCGAGCCCCAGCGCACAGGGACAGGCGATGATCAGCACCGAGACGGCGGCAATCAGGGCGTAGCTGAAGGCGGGCGAGGGGCCCCAGACCATCCAGGCGGCGAACGCCGCCACGGCGACCGCGATCACCGCCGGCACGAACCACGAGGCCACGATATCGGCCAGGCGCTGGATCGGGGCGCGGCTGCGCTGTGCCTCGGCCACCAGGCCGACGATGCGCGCCAGCATGGTGTCGCTACCCACGCGCTCGGCCTTCAGGGTGAAACCGCCGCTGCCGTTCACCGTGCCGCCGATCACCTTGGCGCCCGGCTGCTTGGCGGCCGGCATCGGCTCTCCGGTGATCATCGATTCGTCGACCGGGCTCGTGCCCTCCAGCACCGTGCCGTCGACCGGCACCTTCTCGCCGGGCCGCACGCGCAGGGTGTCGCCCACGGCAATGGCTTCGATCGCGACCTCGCTGTCATGACCGTCCGCGCCGACCCGAAGCGCCGTGCGCGGGGCCAGTCCGAGCAGTGCCTTGATCGCGCCGCTGGTGCTGTCGCGGGCGCGCAGTTCCAGCACCTGGCCGAGCAGCACCAGAACCACGATCACCGCCGAGGCCTCGAAATAGACGGGCACCGATCCGTGGGCGCCGCGCAGCGCCGCCGGGAACAGGCCAGGCGCCAGGGTGGCGATCACGCTGTAGAGCCAGGACGCACCCGTGCCGATCGCGATCAGGGTGAACATGTTGAGGTTGCGGCTGGCGATCGACTGTGCGCCACGTACGAAGAACGGCCAGCCGGCCCACAGCACCACCGGCGAGGCGAGCGCCATCTGCAGCCACGTCGACATCTGCGGCGAGACGATCGTGTGCAGATCGATCATATGGCTGCCCATCTCCAGCGCCACGACCGGCAGGGCGATGACCAGCCCGATCCAGAAGCGGCGGGTCATGTCGAGAAGCTCTTCGTTCGGTCCCTGGTCGAGCGAGATCTCGGCCGGCTCGAGCGCCATGCCGCAGATCGGGCAGCTGCCGGGTCCGACCTGGCGGATCTCCGGATGCATCGGGCAGGTATAGATCGCGCCGGGTTTCGCCGGCGGTGACGGCGCGACCTCGGCCGGCTTCAGGTAACGCAGCGGTTCGGCGGTGAACTTGGCCAGGCACTTGGGATTGCAGAAGTAGTAGGTCGTGCCGTCGTGGACGGTGGTGTTCTTCGCGCCCTCGATCTTCACCTTCATGCCGCACACGGGGTCTATAGCGATCCCGGGCGGGGTCGCCGGGGCCGCATGAGAGTGAGCATGAGCGTGGGAATGTCCGGCGTGGCCGGCGCAGCAGGTCTTCGACATGTCTTGCCATGTATACCCTACCGGGGTATGGTTCAAGTATGAACGCGCAGATGAAGAAATCCCAGCTCGCCCGTCTCAGCCGCATCGAGGGCCAGGTGCGCGGTGTCGCGCGCATGGTCGAGGAAGATCGCTACTGCATCGACGTCATCAACCAGGTGCGCGCGGTGCGGGCAGCGCTCGACAAGGTCGAGCAGGAGATCCTGCACGACCACCTGCAGCATTGCGTCGCACACGCCTTTCATGCCGGCGACGACCGCGAGCGACAGGTCAAGATCGACGAGCTGATGGAAGTGCTCGACAATCGCCGCCGGTGACATGAAGGCCACGCGATGAAACTGCCTCGCCTCCTGCTCTGCCTGTTCGCCGCGGTCGCGCTCGCGCTGCCGCCGATCGGCGTGCATGCGGCGGCGGGGCATGCATCCGCCGCGGCGCACTCCGACATGGAGTGTCCGCATCACGCGCCGGTTTCCGAGCATGGAGACTCCAGGCACGGCGATGCCAAATCGACTGTGCAGAGCTGCTGCCCGTCAGCGCCGTTCGGGTGGGCGGTGATGGTGGCCGGAGCACCCGCTTCGGCGGCCGCAGCCGTCGACCGCTCGCCGCGCGCAAGCTGTGCGTTGTACGGCTTCATTTCCGCGAAGGATCCGCCGCCTCCCCGTGTCTGAACCCTGGGTCCCTCGGTTCACTGAAACAGACACGGAGACTGCAATGTTGAAGAGACGATCGTTGATCGTCGTCCTGGCGCTGGCCGCGGCCGCGCCGACGATGATGCAAGCAGCCGAGGCGCACGGTCCCGGCCATGCGATGAGTGGCGGCAAGATGGGCGATGCCCGCAAGGTGACGCGCGTCATCGAGGTGGTGGCGACCGACAACGCCTTTTCGCTCAAGTCCCTCGAGGTGAAGGACGGCGAGACGGTGCGCTTCGTCGTGCGCAATGACGGGCTCGACCCGCACGAGCTGCTGATCGGCACCAGGGCCGAGCATGCCGAGCATCTGAAGATGATGCGCGCCATGATGGAGCAGCAGAAGAAGCAGGGCGGCCAGACCGGCCAGACCGGCCAGTCCGGCCATGCCGGGCATGCGCCGGTCGCGCCCATGATGCAGCACGCCAGCGGCGTCATGGTGGCGCCGGGCAAGACCGAGAGCTTCGTCTGGACCTTCGCGCGCACATCAGACCTCGAATTCGCCTGCGACATCCCGGGCCACTACGAGGACGGCATGCGCGGTCCGATCTCGTTCGCGCGCTGAGGGAGGCGACCATGCGACTGCTTTTCCTGCTCGGCGCCCTGTTGCTGGGCGGCGCCCTGCCGGCGCTGGCGGACACCTATGAACTGGTGATCGCCCGCACCACCGCGACCATCGACGGCCAGCCGCGCAAGGTGGTGTCGATCAATGGCCAGATCGCGGCGCCGACCTTGCGCTGGCGCGAAGGCGAGGAGGTGACGATCAACGTCGTCAACCGCCTCGACGAGGACACCTCGATCCACTGGCACGGCATCCTGCTGCCGCAATACATGGACGGCGTGCCGATGGTGAGCTTCGCCGGCATCAAGCCTGGCACCACCTTCACCTACCGCTTCAAGGTCCGGCAGTCCGGCACCTACTGGTATCACAGCCACTCCGCCGGCCAGGAGCAGGAGGGCATGTACGCCCCGATCGTGATCGCGCCGGCTAAAGGCGACCGCCACAAGGCAGATCGCGACTATGTCGTCCTGCTGAGCGACAGCCATCCGATGACGGCGGCCACCATCCTGCGCAAGCTCAAGCAGGAACCGGGTTACTTCAACGACCGCCGCCGCACCCTGCCGGGCCTGCTGCGCGAGCTCGGTCGGGCGAAAAGCGGCGAGGAGCGCCAGGCGATCGTGCGCGACCGGCTCGAGTGGGGCGAGATGCGCATGGACCCGACCGACCTGGCCGATGTCACCGGCTACACCTTCCTGGTGAACGGCAAGGGGCCGGCCGACAACTGGACCGGCCTGTTCAGACCGGGCGAGAAGGTACGGCTGCGCTTCGTCAACGGCTCGGCCATGACTCTGTTCGATGTGCGCGTGCCGGGCCTTAAGCTGAAGGTCATCCAGGCCGACGGCCAGGATGTCGAGCCGGTCACGGTCGACACGTTCCGCTTCGGCCCCGGCGAGACCTACGATGTGATCGTCGAACCGCGTGACGATCGTGCCTTCACGATCTGGGGCGAGTCGATCGACCGCCGCGGCGCCGCCCGCGCCACCCTGGCGCCGCGCGACGGAATGACAGGGCCGGTACCCGACATGCCGGCGCCGTCGCTGCTGACCATGGCGGACATGGGGCACGACATGTCGGGAATGGACCATTCGAAAATGGACCACTCTCAAATGAGCGGCAGCATGAACCACGCGGCGATGGGCCATGACACGTCAGGCCTCCTTCATGCGCCGCCGGTCAACGCCGCGGCCGGCGAGCGGGTCCTGAACTATCGGGATCTCAAGCGCCTCGACCGCAGCTACGCGCTGGCCGAGCCCGACCGTGTCATCGAAATGCGGCTGACCGGCAACATGGAGAAGTTCATCTGGTCGTTCGACGACAGGAAGTATTCCGAGGCCGCACCGGTACCGTTCACCCTGGGCGAAACGGTTCGGCTGGTCCTGAAGAACGAGACCATGATGAATCACCCTATCCACCTGCACGGGCTCTGGATGGATCTCGACAACGGCGCCGGCGAGCAACGGCCGCGCAAGCACACCGTGATCGTGCCGCCGGGTCGCACCGTCAGCGTCACGGTGCACATGACCGAGCCCGGCACGTGGCCGTTCCACTGCCATCTGCTGTTCCACATGACGACCGGCATGTTCCGCGAGTTCGCCGTTGGCAGCAGCGGCCCGGCGACCGCACCCGCTGCGCCGGCACCGAAGCAGGGAGGTGCTCATGCGCACCATTAGAATCCTGCTTGCTGTGACGGCGGCCCTGTCGCTTGCAACGCCGGCACGCGCCATGGACGATAACGCGCTGTTCTGGCGGGTCGACGCTTGGGCCGAGCAGCGCTTTCACAATGTTGCGCCGGCGACCGAGTGGCGGTCGACGGCGTGGCTCGGCACCGACACCGACAAGCTGCGCCTCTACAACGGCGGCATCATCGACACGAGCACCGGCCAGATCGACAAGGAGGGCGGCACCAAGGGCGTCGACAGCCGCGCCTTCTACAGCCGCCTGATCGCGCCGTTCTGGGACGCCAAGGTCGGCATCCAGGCGACCGCCTACGGGCAGAATCTGTGGCGCACCGGCTTCCTCGCCGGCGTCGAAGGGCTGGCGCCCTACGGCATCCATCTCGATGTCGTGGCCGGCGTCAGCCAGACCGGCGTGCTGACCGCGCGCCTCGACGCCGAGTACGACATCCTGCTGTCGCAGAAGCTGATCGCGCAGCCCTTCGTCGAGGCGGTGCTGGCGAGCAAGGACGATCCCGCGATCGATCTCGGCGCCGGTCTCGCCCGCCTCGAGCTCGGCCTTCGGCTGCGCTACGAATTCACCAAGGAGTTCGCGCCCTACATCGGCGTGAGCTTCGAGCAGTTCACCGGAAACACCGCGACCTTCGTCGCCAACGACGGCGATCCCACGTCCAAGCTGCGCGTGCTCGCCGGACTGAAGGTGTGGTTTTAGGCAAGTCCTCCCCATTCATATGGGGAGGTGTCGCGTCTTACGCGACGGAGGGGTCAGAAGCCAAGGTCACGCACCCATGACCCCATCGCCCGCGTATGACGCGGGCACTTCCCCTTCGCGGACTCCGCGAAGGGGAGGAAATCTAGGCCGCCCCTTCCTCGCCGTGCTCCTCGGCCCACTTCACGATCTCGATGAAGATCGGGCGCAGGCGGCGGGCGGCGTCGGTGTTTTCGTATTCCACGCGCGGCGGCACCTCGGCGAAGATCGTGCGCTTGATCAGCCCGTCGCGCTCGAGCGCGCGCAGCTGCGCGGTCAGCATGTGCTGGGTAATGCCGGGCAGGCCGCGCTTCAGCTCGCCGAAGCGGCGCTTGCCGTGGCTCAGCAGCCAGAGGATCTCGAGCTTCCAGCGCCCGCTGATCATGCCGACGGCGCGGCGGAACTCGGCCTGCACGACCTTGGCGATCGCCGGATCGGTGCGGGCGGCGTTGATGTCGATGACGGTACGGCCCGGCATTTTACCCTCTGCCTGCAGCAATAGTTCGATTTCCGATACTATACCATGATCCGTGTGCTGAGCGGGTAAATCATGCTGCAGTACGAAGCCGCGGCAGCATGAGATCGCCCTTGCCGCTGTTGCAGGGCGCGCAAAGCGTCTGAAGGTTGCCCAGCACGGTTCGCCCGCCCTTGGACCACGGCAGGATGTGATCGACCTGCAGGGTGATGGAAGGGTCCTTCAGCGGGCTGATGCCGCACATCCGGCACTGGCAATTGTCGCGGATCAGCACCCGCGAGCGCAGGCGGGCGTTGATGCGCCGCGGCGAGTGCGGGCGCGGCTGCCTCTGTCTTCTCGTCTTCCGGGCAGTGCGCACCCGGCGTCCGACCGGCTTGCCCTTCACGAACTTCGCGAAAGCGATCAGCGCCTTGTTCCAGCTGCCGAAGCGCGTGACGTAGGGGCGGGCCGCGTAGCGCGAGAGGCCGGCGCTCTTCACGAGATCCTGGAAGATCGGCTGGCGGCCGAGCTTTCGCCAGACCCGCGCGAGGTTCTCCAAAAGGGCGCGGTCGGAAATTTCACGGTCGATGAGGATCGGCAGCTTCGCCGCTGCAAGTGCAGCGTTCCACGACCCGAAGCGCCGCGTCACGGTGTTGGCTCCGAAGGCGCCACGTTCGGCGTACATCGCGTAGCTGAGCGACCGTCGCCGGCAGGTGCGCGCGACCCGGCGCAGATCGTCGACGATGTCGCGATCGTCGGGGCGATGGTTTTTCAGCCTGACCTGGAAGCGGGGAACGCGGCGCACGCGTCGACCATAGGCGCACGGTTCGGCGCCTACCTATTACGGTCGTTTATTCAAACGCGAGCGTAGCTCGCGTTGGCGGATGCGTGGGCCTAGGCGCGCCCCGCGCGCCGGTTGCCGCGTAGCGGCAAAGGCCAGCGTCCGCACCGTGCCAATTTCAGATGGCGCGCTCCCGGCAATTCTCCCTGACCCAGTTAGCGCAGTTGGCGCACCCGTCCTCCTCCCCATTTGAATGGGGAGGAAAGCGCGGCGAATTACTGGGGCTCGATCTTCGCGATGCGCACGTACTCCGCCCACTTGGCGCGCTCCTCGCGATCCTGTTCGGCGCATTGCGCGAGGTCGTACCTGAGCGGCGTCAGCGAGAACTCGTCGACCAGCCGCTTGTTGATCTCGGGTGAGAACACCGCCTCGACGATCATGGCGTTGAGCTTCTTCTTGATGTCCTCCGGCACCGCCTTCGGCACGGCCATCGCCAGCATGCCGGTGCTGACGAATCCCGGATAGGTCTCGGCGAGGGCCGGCACGTCGGGATAGTTCTTGCTGCGCTCGGGCAGCGAGATCGCGAGCGGTCGCGCCTTGTTCGCCACGACCTGGCCGCGCGCCGCCGTGAGGTCGACGAACATGAACTGGATGGCGCCGGCATAGAGATCGCTCCAGGCATTGCCGATCGCCTTGTAGGCGACGCCCTGCCAGTCGACGCCCGCCTTGTCGGCCAGCACCGCCGACGGTACCTGGGAACTCGCATTGAAGTAGCCGTAGTTCAGCTTGCCCGGATTGGCCTTGGCGTGCGCCACCAGGTCGGCCAGCGACTTGAAGGGGCTGTCGGCCGGCACGACCAGGAAGGCGCCGCTGGTGCCGATGATGCCGACCACCGAGAAATCCTTCTCCGGGTCGTAGCCGGGGCTCTTGTACATGTGGACGTTGGCCGCGTTGGTCGACGTCGTAGCCAGCATCACCGTGTAGCCGTCCGGCGCCGAGCCCTTCACCGCCAGCACGCCGACGATGCCGTTGGCGCCTGGCTTGTTCTCGACCACGAAGGGCTGGCCGAGCTTGTCTTCCATGTACTTGCCGACCAGCCGGGCGGTGATGTCGCCCGAGCCGCCGGGCGCGAACGGCACCACGATGTGAACGGCACGGGCGGGCCACGCCTGGGCTTTCACAGGGAGCGCGGCGAGAAGCGGCGTTGCCAGCAGGGAACGGCGAGACAGCGTCATGCGAAATGAAGTCATGGTGCAGGAGTGTATTGAAACCGGCGTGCGTAGACAGGG
>CAYZQZ010000136.1:0-9172 GCA_964480235.1 uncultured Reyranella sp.
CGCGCTTTTCCATTTCATGCAGTAACGTGGTGAGCACCCGCGCGCCCGACGCGCCAATCGGATGGCCGATGGCAATCGCCCCGCCGTTCACATTGACGATCTGCTCGTCGAAGCCCAGTTCGCGCGCGACCGCCAACGCCTGGGCGGCGAACGCCTCGTTCGCCTCGACCAGGTCGAGATCGGCGACCGTCCAGCCCGCTTTGTCGAGCGCCTTGCGCACCGCCGGCACCGGGCCGATGCCGAAGCGCGAGGGTTCGACCCCCGAGGTCGCCCAGCTACGGATATGCCCCATCACCTTCGCCCCGCGCGCGTCGGCCTCCTCAGCGGACATCAGCACCACGGCGGCCGCACCGTCGTTGATGCCCGACGCATTGGCAGCGGTGATCGTGCCCTGCTTGTCAAAGGCGGGTTTCAGTCCGTTTAGCGCATCGATCGTCACGCCGTCGCGGATATACTCATCGGCGTCGACCACCATGTCACCCTTGCGGCCCTTGATCGTGACCGGGACGATCTCGTCACGGAACCGCCCAGCCTTGCGCGCGGCCTCGGCACGGTTCTGCGACTGGCAGGCAAAGCGGTCCTGATCGTCGCGGGTGATCTGCAATTCGGTCGCGAGCCGGTCCATGTGCAGGCCCATATGCTCACCATCGAACGCATCGGTGAGCCCATCCTTGAGCATGGTGTCGACCAACTGGACATTACCCATCTTCGATCCGTTGCGCAGCCGCTGCGCATGGGGAGCATTGGACATGCTCTCCTGCCCGCCGGCGACCACGATGCGGGCATCGCCGGCCTGGATCGCCTGCGCCCCGAGCGCGACCGCGCGCAGGCCCGAACCGCAGATCTGGTTGATGGTGAGCGCGGTTGCATCCGCCGGAATGCCGGCGGCAATTGCCGCCTGCCGCGCCGGCCCCTGGCCAAGCGCGCCGGTCAGCACGTTGCCCATGATGACCTCGTCGACTTCGGCCGGGGCGACCCCTGCCGCATCAAGCGCCGCCACGATCGCGGCCTTGCCCAGTTCATGGGCCTGCAACGGGGCCAGCGCTCCCATGAAGCTGCCTACAGCGGTCCGCTTAGCAGCGGCAATCACCACACCCGTCATAAAGCTAACCCAATGTCAAAAAATGAAATGCGCCGTCGTCTTGGCCCTGACCTCATCGGTGGTGACGCCCGGGGCGGTCTCGATAAGCCGGAAAGGGGAAGCGTGATCTTGGCGCTGGAACACGGCCAGATCCGTCACGATCATGTCCACCACATTCTTACCGGTGAGCGGCAGGGTGCAGCTTGGGATGAACTTCGGCGAACCGTCCTTGGCGCAATGCTCCATCACGACTATGATTTTCTTGACGCCAGCGACGAGGTCCATGGCGCCGCCCATGCCCTTGACCATCTTGCCCGGGATCATCCAGTTGGCGAGGTCGCCGTTCTCGGCTACTTCCATCGCGCCCAGGATGGAGAGATCGATGTGGCCGCCGCGGATCATGGCGAAGGAGTCGGCCGAACTGAAATAGGAGGTGCCCTTCACTTCCGTCACGGTCTGCTTGCCGGCATTGATGATGTCGGCATCGACCTCGTTGTCGTAGGGGAAGGGCCCCACGCCCAGCATGCCGTTCTCGCTCTGCAGCGTGATATCGACATTCTCCGGCACATAGTTGGAGACAAGCGTCGGAATGCCGATGCCGAGATTGACGTAGTAGCCGTCCTTCAGTTCCTTGGCGGCGCGTGCCGCCATCTGATCGCGGGTCCAGGCCATGGTGTTTCTCCTTAAGCCTTTCTCACAGTGCGCTGCTCGATCTGCTTGTCGTACGGCGCGCCGCAGAAGATGCGCTGCACGTAGACCGCCGGCGTGTGGATGTGGTCGGGATCGAGCTGGCCCACTTCGACCAGCTCCTCGACCTCGGCGATGCAGACCTTCGCCGCCGTCGCCATCATCGGATTGAAGTTACGCGCGGCCTTGCGATAGACGAGATTCCCCGACTTGTCGCCCTTCCACGCCTTGATCAGTGCGACGTCGCCGAACAGTCCGCGCTCCATCACGTACTCGTGGCCGTCGAATACCTTGGTTTCCTTGCCCTCGGCGACCTGCGTGCCGATACCGGTCTTGGTGTAGAAAGCGGGGATGCCCGCGCCGCCGGCACGGCAACGCTCGGCGAGCGTGCCCTGCGGGTTGAATTCGATCTCGAGCTTTCCTTCGAGGTAGAGCTTGGCGAAGGTCTTGTTCTCGCCGACATACGACGAGATCATCTTCTTCACCTGACCGTTCTCGAGCAGCAGGCCCAACCCTGCGCCGTCGATGCCGGCATTGTTGCTGACGCAGACCAGATTCTTGACGCCCGCATCGCGCACCGCGCGGATCAGTTTGTCGGGAATGCCGACCAGGCCGAAGCCGCCGCACATCAGCATCTGGCCGTCGGCCAGCACGCCGGCCAGCGCCGACTTGGCATCCTTGTAGACCTTGTTCGCCATCTTTTCTCAGTCCTCTCCTCCCCATTCAAATGGGGAGGTGTCGTCGTCATACGGCGACGGAGGGGTCATAGGCAACAAGCTGCGCTGCGGCCGATGACCCCTCCGCCCCTGAAGACAGTGGCACCTCCCCATTTGAATGGGGAGGAATCCTATGCCGCCGCCTTTTTTCCGTGGTGACTGTGCAGCTTGGCGCCCAGAACCCGTCGGATGTCGTTGAATTCCGGGCTCGCCACGTCGCGTGGCCGGGGCAGATCCAGCCCGTTGTCGCTCTCGATCCGGCCCGGGCCCGGCGTCATCACGACCACCCGGCCGGCGAGGAAGATCGCTTCCTCGATCGAGTGGGTGACGAACACCACCGTAAGTCTGGTGCGCTGCCAGATCTCCAGCAACTCGTCCTGCAGGCGTTCGCGCGTCATGGCGTCGAGCGCGCCGAACGGCTCGTCCATCAGCACCAGTTCGGCGTCGTTGGCCAGCACGCGAGCGATCGCCACGCGCTGTTTCATGCCGCCCGAGAGCTGGTGCGGATAAGCGGTGGCGAATTTCTGCAAACCCACCAGTTCGATGAACTTGTCGACGGTCTGCCTGATCTCGCCGCTGGACAGGCCGCGCGAGGCCGGACCGAAGCCGATATTGTCGCGCACGCTCAGCCAGGGAAACAGCGCGTAGTCCTGGAAGACCATGCCGCGGCTGGGATCGGGTCCGGAGATCGGCTTGCCCCACATCAGCGCCTCGCCTGAGCTGGGCTGCTCGAAGCCTGCCATGATGCGCAGCAGAGTGGACTTGCCGCAACCCGAGGCGCCGATCAGGCAGACGAACTCGCCCTTGCGGATCGAGAGATTCGCGCCGGACAGCGCGTGGATCGTCTGATCCTGCAGCCTGTAGACCTTCGACACGCCCTTGATGTCGACGATCGGCGAGGCGGTATCAGCCGACATGAGTAGGGCTCCAGCGCAGCAGGCGGTTGCCGATCGCCACTACGACCCGGTCGGAGAGATAACCCGCGACGCCGATCACGATCATGCCGCAGATCACCAGTTCGGTGCGCGACAGGGTGCGGCCATCCATGATCACCGCGCCCAGGCCCTCGGGCACGCCGGTCATCTCGCCGACCACGATCACGAACCAGGCGAGCCCCAGCCCGAGCCGCAGGCCGGTGAAGATCGACGGCGTCGCCGCCGGCAGCACTACCTTGAAGAACTGCGCGTTGCCCTTGCAGCCCAGCATCGAGGCCGCCTCGAACAGCTTCGGATCGACCGAACGCACGCCGAAGATGGTGTTGAGCAGGATCGGATAGAACGCGCCGAGACAGACCAGCGCGAAGGCCGACTTGGCGCCCAGCCCGAAGAGGATCATCGACAGCGGCAGCCAGGCCGTCACCGGAATAGGCCGCATCAGCTGCAGGAACGGATCGAGCAGCATGCGCGCCGGCTCGAGGCGGCCGATCAGCAATCCGATCGGCAGCGCGAAGGCCGCCGCCAGCGCGAAGCCGCCATAGACGCGGCTCATCGAGGCCAGCAGGTGGGTGACCAGCGTGGCCGAGTAGGCGTCGTCGTAGATGCCGCCTTGCGCGAAGTCGACCATGTACTCGGCGACTTGGTACGGCGTCGGGATCAGGCGCGTCCATTGTTGTGTGGTCGCCACCTGCCAGAAGCCGAGCAGCAGCACCGGCACGATCATCGCCAGCACCACCGGCTTCAGGTGCCGCCACAGGGCGCCCGGCGCGGGCAGGCCCGTGGCCGTCGCGGGAGGGGCGGGTTGCGCCATCTCCTCGGCGTGCGGTTGTACCGTCATGAGTTCGTTCGTGGCCAGCGTCGCGGCGGCGATCAGCTGTTGGCGATTTCGTTAGAGAATTTCGGATTCAGGAACGTCTCGAACTTCGGCAGGGCGCGGATCTGCTTGAGATCCAGCATGTGCTGGGCGTAGGTCTTGGCCTGCGTCTGCACCTTGTCGTCGAGCTTCCAGACATACTCGACGTTCTTGGCGCCCAGCGCCTGCTCGACAGCGGCGCGGTTGGCGCCGAGCTTCTGCACCGTCGTGTCAATGACCGCCTGGGTGTTGGCCGACATGAACTCGGCCGCCTGGCGCTGGATCTTGAGCATGTTCTTCACCAGGTCCGGGTTCTTGGCCACGGTCTCCTCGTGGGTGCCGAAGATCATGTTGAGGCCGCCCATCGGCGTCGAATAGGGATACTCGACCAGCTGGCCCGCGCCCGAGGTGATCGATAGCGCCGGTCCCGGTTCGGCGCCGACGTAGGCGTCGATATCGCCGCGCGCCAGCATTGCCGGCATCTCGCCGAAGGGCACGCGCACCGGCGTGATATCCTTCACCGTCATGCCTTCCATCTTCAGCCGCTCGAAGATGAAGACCTCCTGCGTCGAGCCAGGCCAGATACCGACCTTGTGGCCCTTGAGGTCCTTGACGCTCTTCATGTCGGAGCCGGCCTTGGAGATCACGCCCATGCCCTTGTTGGACATCGCGCCCACCACCACGACCGGCTCACCGGCCGCGCCGCCGAGGATTGCCGCGGCAATGCCGAACGTGCCGAAATCGACCGACTTGGTGACCACGGCATTCTTGCCGTCGGTCGGGCTGTCGAACATCACGATCTCGATCTTGACGCCCTCTGGCGCAAACTTCTCATAGAAGAAGGGCGGCATCGAATGGACCAGCCGCAGGGCGCCCATCTTGATGGTCTTGGGCTGGGCGCGCAGCACCGCCGGTGCGGCCATGGTGCCGGCCGCGGCCAGGCCCGCACCGATCAGAAGTCGACGGCGTTGAATCATTTAACCCTCCCTGTCCCGGGAGGGTCGGAGCAACCCTCGTGCCAAGTTGTGGATTCTGCGCTGTACCAGGCACAATCCTCATCCTGAGGAGCCATGCAAAGCATGGCGTCTCGCAGGATGGGCAACCGGCCCGGCGCTCGTCCTCGCCAAAGGCGCAGAGGTTGCTCCGCGCTGATCGAGAAGCGATCTTTCAACTCGCTCCTCGGGGTGAGGGCATGCGGCTCTAGGCGAGCAGCATCAACTGTTTGGTCAGGATGCCGTCGGCGTCCCGCAGCTCGTGCGTGATGGTGAAGTGGTCGGCCCCGGCGACCGGAATCAGCGGCCCGGGCAGGTGCTGGGCGGAACGCACTTCATGCAGGCGGCGGCTGTCGCCGACCAGCGGCGGCAGTTCGGCGGTACCGTAGGTGATGGCGAGCGGCTTGTTCACCATGGGAAGGCGCAGCGGCGAAAGCCTGACCAGTTCGTCCTCGGTGAGCCTGAGCTTGTCGTTGAGATAGGTGTCGCGGATCGGGCCGAGCTCGAACACGCCCGAGACGGCGAGACCGGCACCAACCCTGGGATGGCCAAGACACTGCGCCGTGAGGTGGCCGCCCGCCGACCAGCCCGACAGGATCACCTTGCCCGCAATCCCGTGCTTGGCGCCGTTGGCCGCCAGCCAGTCCAGCGCCGCATGGATCTCGGCGACGATCTCCGTGAGGGAGGCGTCGGGCGCCAGCGTGTAGCCGGGCAGCGCGGCCGACCAGCCATGGGCGTAGACGCCGCCGATCAAGCTCGCGAACTCGGCGGCCTTGTTGCGTTGCCAATAGCCGCCGTGGATGAACACCAGGCACGGTGCATTGGCGTCCTTGGCCGGGAACAGATCCCAGGTATTGCGCTCGCGCGGCCCGTACTTGAGGTCGAGATGACCGGGATGTTCCTGACGAAACTTGGCCGACAGCGCGATGCGCGCTTCGTTGAGTTGGGCGCTGTTCTTGACCGCGTCGGTGTTGTTGTAGGCCGCATCGCGCTCGGCCTTGCTCATCATGCCCCAGTTCACTTGGCGCGCCCCTCCAGAATGACGATCGCCATGCCACCCAGCACGAGCGCCGTGCCGATGGCAAGCGGCCAGGTGATCGGCTCGCCCAGCAGCATGACGGACGAGGCGATGCTGAGCAGCGGCACGCCCAGCATGCCCATTGCCCCGGTGACCGGCGGAAGGGCACGGCCGACCGATACTGCGGCCCAGGTGGCGATCGGGCCGGCGAAGGCGCCGATATAGATAAGGCCGATCCAGAGTTCGCGGCGGCCGACATCGAGATGGCCTGCGGGCTCGATGACGGTCGAGACCAGCCAGAGCAGCAGAGCCGCCACCGACATCTGCCAGGGCAGGGCGTCGAGCGGCTCGCGCTGCCAGCGGTGGCGACGGATATGGACGATGGCGATCGCCCAGGTGAAACCCGAAAGAACCAGCCAGACGTGACCCCAGACGATCGCCTTGTCGCTCCAGTCGAAGCGTGGCGGATCGGACAGCGCCACGATGCCGGCCATGCCGATGAGAACGCCGGCGAACGAGCGCCTGCCGACTTTCTCGCCGATCAACAGCGAGAGCGGCACGACCCAGAGCGAGGCGGTGTAGGCGAGCACGCTCGAGCGGCCCGCCGGCAGGCTCTGCATGCCGAGATTGGTCAGGGCGAAGAAGCTGGCAAGCTGAAGCGCACCGACCGACAGCACGATCGACCAGTCGCCGCGGGCAGGCCAGCGCAGGCGTCCGAGAAAGGCGAGCAGGACGAACGCCACCGACGCCGACAGCGTGGCACGCGCCGCGGCGAACCAGAGCGGCGACGCCGCCTGCAGGCCGATCTTGATCAGCGGCCAGCTCAGACCGAACAGTACGACGTTCAGCGCGAGCTGCAGGTACGCGACGCGCGCGACCTGTGTCACGCCCTCTGGGCCTTGGCGGCCGACAACGGTACCGGCAGGCGCGACAGCATCTCCTTCGGCACCACCTGCCAGACCTTCTCGACCTCGCGATCCCAGTCGTTCAAAAGGCGCGCGCCGAGCGGCGACCTGGTCTCGGCAACGTGCTCCTCGACCAGCTCCTTCATCACGCCCTCCCAGTGCGGGTGGTCTATGCGTTGCCACGCCACCGTCTCGGGGTTGACCTTGAGCCTGAAGATGTCGGCCGGGTCGTAGACGAACGCCATGCCGCCGGTCATGCCGGCGCCGAAGTTCACGCCGACGTCGCCCAGCACGACCGCCGTGCCGCCGGTCATGTACTCGCAGCCGTTGCTACCCACGCCCTCGACCACGGCATCGGCGCCGGAGTTGCGCACGGCGAAGCGCTCGCCCGCCTTGCCCGAAGCAAACAGCTTGCCTGCCGTGGCGCCGTACAGGACGGTGTTGCCGATGATGGCATTGTGCTCGGGCACCAGCGGGCTCGACACGGTCGGCCTGACGACAATGGTGCCGCCAGAAAGACCCTTGCCGACATAGTCGTTGGCATCGCCGAACACTTCGAGCTTCATGCCGCGCACGGCGAAGGCGCCGAGCGACTGGCCGGCGGTGCCGCGCAGACGCACCGTCACGGTGTCGGGCTGCAGGCCGGACATGCCGTACTTGCGGGTAATCATGGCGGCGAGCCGCGTGCCCACGGCCCGGTGGGTGTTCCGCACGCTGTACTGCAGCTGCATCTTCTCGCGGTGGGTGAACAGCGGCTGGGCGTCGCGGAGCATCTGCGCATCGAGCGTGTCGGGTACCTCGTTGCGGCCGTCGAGGGTGCAGTGCACCGCGCCCGATCCGCCGTCGGCGCGGACCAGAAGCGGGCTGAGGTCGAGGTCGTCGAGGAAGCGCGAGCCGCGATTGACCTGCTTCAGCAGGTCCGACCGGCCGACGATCTCGTTCAGCGAGCGGTATCCGAGCTGCGCCAGGATCTCGCGCACCTCTTCGGCGACGAAGCTGAACAGGTTGACCACCTTCTCCGGCGAGCCGGTGAACTTGGCCCTGAGCTTGGGATCCTGGGTGCAGACGCCGACCGGGCAGGTGTTGGAGTGGCACTGGCGAACCATGATGCAGCCCATGGCGATCAGCGACGCCGTGCCGATGCCGTACTCTTCGGCGCCCAGCATGGCGGCGATTACCACGTCGCGGCCAGTCTTGATGCCGCCGTCGGTGCGCAGCAGCACCTTTTCGCGCAGCCGGTTGAGCGTCAGCACCTGGTGGGTCTCCGAGAGGCCCATCTCCCACGGGATGCCGGCGTACTTGATCGAGGTCTGCGGCGAGGCGCCGGTGCCGCCGGAGTGGCCCGACACCAGGATCACGTCGGCCTTGGCCTTGGCGACACCGGCCGCAATCGTGCCGATGCCCGACCGTGCCACCAGCTTGACGGTGACCCGGGCCTCGGGGTTGATCTGCTTGAGGTCGTAAATCAGCTGCGCCAGATCCTCGATCGAGTAGATGTCGTGGTGCGGCGGCGGGCTGATCAGCGTGACGCCCGGCGTCGAATGGCGCAGCCGCGCGATCATCTCGCTGACCTTGAGGCCCGGCAGCTGGCCGCCTTCGCCGGGCTTGGCGCCTTGCGCGACCTTGATCTCGATCTCGCGGCAGTTGTTGAGATACTCCGCAGTGACGCCGAAGCGGCCGGAGGCGACCTGCTTGATTGCCGAGGAGGCATTGTCGCCGTTGGGCCGCGGGCTGTAGCGCTCCGGGTCCTCGCCGCCTTCGCCGGAATCCGACTTGGCGCCGATGCGGTTCATGGCGATCGACAAAGTCTCGTGCGCCTCGGGGCCGAGCGCCCCCAGCGAGATGCCAGGTGCCACCAGCCGCTTGCGCAGCTCGGTGATCGACTCGACCTCGTCGATGGCGATCGGTGCGCGGTCGGTCTTGAAGTCAAGGAGGTCGCGCAGGTTGATCGGTGGCAGGCGGCGGACCTGCTCGCTGTAGCGCCG
>CAYZQZ010000137.1:0-9120 GCA_964480235.1 uncultured Reyranella sp.
GGGCCATCAGCCGGGCGTCGCGCTCGTCGCGTTCGCCGGCGCGCAACTGGCGGGCGAGTTCCCGGTTGAGCTCGGCGAGCGTGCCGTCGCGGCTGAGCAGCGCCTTGAGCCGCGCCAACTCGCGCGCATCGGCCTCGGGGCCGAGCCGCCATTCGCGCTCGAGGATCGCCAGCGAATTCACCGCAACCCGCATCTGGAAGCCCAGCCGCGGGTCGGCCTTGTCGAGTGCGGGTGTCGCTTCCTCGCGGAGGAAGTCCGTGATGGCGGCGAGGAATTCCGGGGCTGTGGGGCGGTCCTGCGCCATGTCAGCGAGCCTCCTTCAGGAGCTGCAGCAGATCGACTTCGGTCTCCACGGCGCGCCGGCCGATCGAGGCCATCTCCATCGACTTGAGCGTGCCCGACAGATGCTTGAAGGCCTGGGTGTGGCAGATGATGCCCCAGCGCACCGTGCCGAAGACTTCCCACCAGTGCGCGCGGGCCGGATCGACCTTGCCGCCGCCGGCGGCTTCGTAGGCCGCCCACATTTCCTCGCGGGTGCCGAAGCCGCCGGCCGGCTTGTCGATGCTGCCGAAGCGCCAGCTCTTTATGCAGACCCAGCCCAGATCCTCGATCGGATCGCCGAGATGCGCACCCTCCCAGTCGAGGACCGCGGTCACGCCGGTCTCGTCGACCAGATAGTTTCCGGTGCGATAGTCGCCATGGACCAGCACGGGCCGGGCGACGGGCGGAGGCTTGCGCCGGTCGAGCCACGACAGCGCCAGCTCGAACACCGGCTGGGCCGTGCCGAGCGCGTCGAGCTGGCCGCGCAGGCTCGCGATCACCTCGGCGGCCTGACGATGGGCAAGCGCCGGCAGCGTCGCGGTGTCGACGGCATGGATGCGCGCGGCGATCGTGCCGAGCTGGCCCGCGATCTTCGGCCGGGCGGTGGCGTAGGGGGGATCGCGCAGGAGCTTGCGGGCGATCGCGATGCCTCCAATACGGCGCATCACATAGGCCTCGCCCAATCCATCCTGTGCCGTGAGCTCGAACAGCACTTCCGGCGCCGTCACGCCTGCTTCAAACGCCGCCCGCAGCACGCGGAACTCGGTCGCGCGAGGAAGCGACCCAGACTGATCGCCGGTGGTCGTCGGCGGATCGCGGCGCAGGATCAGTTCATGGCGCTGGCCACCCACGACAGCATCGAAGCTCCAGGTCTGGCGCGAGGCGCCGCCCGACTCCCGGCGCAGGCCCTCGATCGATGCCGGGCCGCCGAAATGCCGCGCCGCGGCCCCGGCGAGGGCGGCCGTTACCAGATCAGCCTCGTTTGCCATGTGCGCGAGCGATATGAACAGGCATTTACCCGACTGTGGCACAGGCCTTATCGCGTGGTAAGAGGGCGCGCATGACAACGAACTTCTCGGCCATGAACGGCCTCTTTCTCGAAGACCTCAAGGTCGGCCAGCAGGCCATGTTTGGCCGCACCGTAACCGACGCCGATATCGTGGCTTTCGCCGGGGTCTCGGGCGACACCAACCCGATCCATCTCCATGACGGGTTCGCGCGCACCACGCGCTTTGGCCAGCGCATCGCTCACGGCATGCTGAGTGGCAGCTACATCTCGACGGTGATCGGCACCAAGCTGCCCGGGCCGGGCGCGGTCTACATCTCGCAGACCATGAACTTCATGGCGCCGGTGATCGCGGGCGACACAATCACCGCCGTTGCCACCATCACCGCGATCGACGACAAGCGCCGCCGCGTCACGCTCAAGACCCAGTGCCTGAAGGGCGACACGGTGGTGATCGACGGCGAGGCGGTGGTGCTCGTGCCGCGCCGCGACGCCGCCTAGAGTCCGGCAGGTCCGGACCGATGGTTCCCGTCTTCGATCACTGGCAGCGTACGCCCGCCGACTGGAGGGGCGGCGTGGTCGCGCTCGGCAATTTCGACGGCGTGCACAAGGGTCACCAGGCGCTGCTGCGTCACGCGGCCGAACGCGCCGGGACGCTCGGCGTGCCGCTGGTGGCGCTGACCTTCGAGCCGCATCCCAGGCGCTTCTTCGTGGCCGACACCGGACCGTTCCGGCTCACCCTGTCGCCGGCCAAGACGCGGCTGCTTGCCGAACACAAGGTCCAGGCCGTGCTGGCGCAGCGCTTCGATGCCGCGTTCGCCGCCGTCACCGCCGATTCCTTCGTCGACGACGTGCTGCTGTCCGGGCTGGGCGCGCGCCATGTCGTGTGCGGCTACGACTTCACCTTCGGCGTGCGGCGCACGGGCAACGTCGAGAAACTGCGCCAACTCGGCACCGCAAGGGGTTTCGGCGTCAGCGTACTCGATCCGGTCACGCGCGAGGGCGAGATCTATTCCTCGACCCGCATCCGCGAGGCGCTGCGCGCCGGCTGGCCCAGCGAGGCGGCCGGGTTGCTTGGCCATACCTGGGAGATCGAAGGCGCCGTCGAGCAGGGCGACCAGCGCGGCCGCACCATCGGCTTTCCAACCGCCAACGTGGCCCTGGGAGAGCATCTGCGTCCGCGCTTCGGCGTCTATGCGGTGCGGGCGCTGATCGCGGGCGACGTCGAGCAGAAATGGCGCCCTGGCGTGGCCAATCTCGGCAAGCGTCCGACGGTCGGCAAACTGCAGGAGAATTTCGAGGTCCATCTGTTCGATTTCGCGGCCGATCTGTACGGCAAGGTCCTGCGCGTGCAGATCGTCGACTTCATCCGGCCGGAAATGAAATTTGCCGGACTCGATCAGCTGAAGGCTCAGATCGGCGCCGACGGCGAGGCCGCGCGCAGTATCCTGAAGTGAGTGCCCTCGTCGTCATTGGCGCGGCCATGGTTTTGGCCGCTGCAGTCCTGTCGTTCCTGCGCGACTGGCGCTGCGTGATCCTCTCGAATTTCTCGCCACATATCGCCGTGGCAGCGATGGTGTTCGCCGCCTTGGTCCTCGCGGTGGACCTCGGTCGTGGTACGCGTCTCATGTTGTTGGCCCTGCTGGCGCTGACGGTGGTGATTGTCGGGAGCAGAATGCTGCGATCGGTGCGCCGCTCGGAGCAACCTTCAGATGGGCGGCGCCTTCGCCTGGCCTTCGCGAACGTGCTCGAAAGCAATCGTGCGCATGCGCGCCTGCTCGACTGGGTGCGCGACGAGCAGCCGGACATAGTGGTCATCGCTGAAGCGCTCTTGTCCTGGCAACAGGCGCTGGCGGCGCTCGAACAGGACTTCCCGCATTCGACGTCATGCCGCATGGGTGACGTCAGGATCTTTTCCCGGCGCCCGTTCGAGACGGAGCCCGTCGACGTGTTTCCCGAGATTGGATATGCCGTCGTCGTCAAGGTCGACGGAGTGACGATCCTCGGAGTGCACACGGCGTCACCGGAAGACGAGCGCAGGTCGCGTTCGCTCGATGAGTTGATGGTCCAAGTGAGCGAGATCGTGCGGCGCACGGACGGACCGGTCGTTGTCGTTGGTGATTTCAACGCGGCGCCCTGGACTTTGCCCGTGCAGCGACTGATCGACGAAACCGGCCTCGCCTGCGGGCCAGGTGCGTTGACTAGCACCTTCCCTATCGCCTATCGACGGTTGAGGTTCCCGCGTTGGCTCGGAATTCCCATCGACATCGTCATGGCGGGCAATGGGGCGCGCGTTGCCTCACGCCGCAACGGACCCGATATTGGTTCGGACCATTGGCCGGTGGCGGCGGAACTGGTCGTG
This sequence comes from uncultured Reyranella sp., assembly GCA_964480235.1. GTDB lineage: Bacteria > Pseudomonadota > Alphaproteobacteria > Reyranellales > Reyranellaceae > Reyranella. The sequence continues at coordinate 3,690 of CAYZQZ010000137.1, forward strand.
GACGCGGGGAAGAACGTCAGTCCGACGACTTGATGCGCAGGCCGGAGAGAAGGCGGGCGCCGGTCTCGTCGATCAGCTGCCTGAAAACCACGCTCTCGGCCCCGCCAGTGATCCATTCGGCGTAGGCCAGCCAGATCTTCGCGCCACGTCGGCGCGCGGCCTGCGCGGCCTCTTCCGCCGTCGCCTCGGCCCGGTCGGGCAATCCCGCCTGCATCTGCACCCAGGCGAGGTCGGCCAGCATGCGGGCTTCGTTCTCCAGTCCGGCATTGCGCTGGCGGGCGAACCGCAGGGTGTCGCTGAGCAGCGTCGTGGCCTCTGAGTAGCCTCCGTTCATCGCCAGCGCGAGCGCGTTGAAGGCACGGCCGTAGACGAGGAGGTAGGGGTTGCCGCTCTTGTCTGCGATGGCTTGCGCGGCGGCACCGTGCTTCTCCGCGAGGGCCGCTTCGCCGCGCCCCCACGCGATGTCGACCATCGTGCCGTGACCGAGCACGCGATGCAGCGTGTCGACGACGGCTTCGTCGCCCGAGATCAGCTCTTCGGCAAGGACGCGCGCCTCATCGAAGCGCCCCATCATGGCCAGTACCTTGCTGCGCAGGCCCTTGATCCAGATCGCCACGGTGAAGCCCAGGGTCTGCTGGTCGATCTCCTCGACCTTGTCGGCATGGGCCAGTGCGAAATCGTTGTCGGCCAGCGCGCCCGGCAGGTTGCCGGCAAGCCAGTGCGCATGGCAGCGGATGGCCGACAGCACAGCCAGCAGGCCGACATGCTTCTGTGGGTCCAGATGCTTCATGGCGTCGGTGACGGTGGCCACGTAATCGCTCGCCGAGCCGGAACTGGCGAGTGACCGGCCATAGGCGGCGGTGACCAGCGTGACGGCGCGCATGTCGCCGAGCGAGGTCGCGATGGTGAGCGCCTCCGCATGGAACGGCTCAGCCTCGTCCGCCGTCAGTCCAACCCGCCAGGAGAAGTTGACGATCTGGCCGCTCGCCATCAGCAGCGGGTAGCGGGCGGGCCCTTCCAGTGGCAGGCCGAGCAGCAGGCGCCGCACGCGCTTCCACGCCTCGAGTGCCTCGCCGGGATCGCGCGTGCCGTGCCACATCGCCGACTTCATGTTGTAGGATGCGGCCTGCGCGGCGTTTCCGGCCTCCTCGAAATGATAGGCGATAAAGCTCGCTTGCGCGCCGCCGGGGTCCGGCAGAGTCTTTTCGAGATCGGCCGCCACCGAAGCGTGCAGCGCCCGACGGCGCTCGGAGACCAGCGACCGGTAGACGACCTCCTGCACCATGGGGTGCTTGAAGGCGAAACCCGCCCCCGAACCACCCGACGTCTCGTAGACCAGCCCCGCGAGCGACAGGCGATGGAGAGCCGCACCCACGATGTTGGAGGCAATGCCGGCCACATGCTCGAGCACCGCGACGCCGAATTCGCGGCCAACCACGGCGGCGGTCTGCAGCAGCGTGCGCTCGAGCTCGGGCCGGCTGTCGACGCGCGCGCTGACGATCGCCTGCACGTTGTCGGGAATGAGCTTCATGTCCGGCTCGCGCACCAGGCGATAGTTGCCTTGAGTGCCCGCGAGATTGCCGCTCTCCTCGAACTTGCGAACCAGCTCCTCGATGAAGAACGGGTTGCCGCGCGCCCGGTCGGCGATCAGGGGCAACAGCGGTGCGGTCGACGGGTCGTCGCCCAGCAGATGGCGGGCGAGTTCGTCGGCAGCATTCTGACGCAGCGCGGGCAGGGAGATCTGCTCGTAGTTCTCGATGCGCATCCAGGGCGCCGCGTAGCCAGGCCGGAAGTTCACCAGCATCAGCAATCGCGTGCCAGCCAGCGAATCGGCGACCACCTCGAGGAGCGACTCGCTGCCCGAATCGAGGAAATGAAGGTCCTCGATCAGAAGTACCGCGGCATTGTCGCGACTCGCCATGCGCACCAGTCGCCGGAAGAATCCGTTCAGGCGTTCACGCCGCACGCCGGGGTCGATTCGTTCGCGCTTCTGGCCGGGGTCGGAGACGCCCAGGAAGTCGAAGATCAGCGGCAGCTCGACCGTCAGGGCGGCATCGAGCTTCTCGCAGGCGGCAGAGATCCTGGCGCGCGCCTCTTCCGGCGAATCGTCGGCGGCGATTTCGAAGAAGGCCTTGACGACGTCGATCACCGGTTCGAACGGCGTGGCGCGGCTGTGCGCCAGCGCTCGGGCTTCGAGCACGCGGATGCCACGGGTGCGGCAGCGCTCGGCGAACTCGAAGCACAGGCGGCTCTTGCCGACGCCGGCTTCGGCGACGAGGCCGATGGCGCAGCCGTCGCCGCCGGCGGCGCGCTCCAGTCCCTGTTCCAGCAGGGCCAGTTCCCGGTCGCGGCCGAGAAAACCCGACCGCGTGTTCTCGTTGCTGAAGCGCTGGCTCATCACGCCGCGCCGCAGCCCGGTCAACAGGAACACCTCCATCGGTGCCGCCAGGCCGCGAATGATCTGTGGACCGATCGATTCGACGGAAATGAACTGCCGCGCCGCGCGCAAGGTCGCGGGCGACAGCGCTATGCCGCCGGCGGGCGCGAGGCTCTCGAGCCGGCTGGCGACATGAACGGTGACGCCCGTGGCGTCGAAATCAGTCGAGAAGGAAGTGGCGACGGTGCGCGCCAGCACCTCGCCGCTGTTGACGCCGACGCGAACAGGCAGCGGCTCGCCGGGCAGGGCGCGGATCGCCGACTGAAGCGCCAGGCCAGCGCAGCAGGCCCGCACGGCATGGTCTTCCTGAGGATTGGGTGCGCCGAACACCGCCATGATGCCGTCGCCCTGGACCTTGATCACGGATCCTTCGTAACGGACCACCGCTTCCTGCATTGCCGCAATCGCGGGCGCCAGCCGCTTGGCCGCCGCTTCAGGGTCGAGGCCTGCAATCAGTTCAGTCGAACCCTCGACGTCGGCGAAGAAGACGGTGATCTGCTTGAGTTCGCCTTCGGTGCTGGTGGCAATGGTCGCCGACGGTGCTGCATTGCCGAAGGCTCTGCCACACTGGCTGCAGAAACGCGCCGATGGTTCGTTGGGATGCTTGCAAGATGGGCACAGCAACGCGAGCCCCGCGCCGCAATTCACGCAGAACTTGGCTCGCGGTGCATTGTCCGTGTTGCAGCTTGAACAGCGCACTTTGCCCATCTCTTAGTGTAGTTCATGCTATCGTGGTTCAGCACGGGAGAATAGAGCCGGGTGATCGACTCTCCGCCAAATCTTGCTGAGTTGAGGCCGCGTGCGACATGGCTGCGCCAGCGTGCCTTGCGGCTATTGGCGCGTTTCCAGGACTCATTCTCCACGATTCGCTACGAGCTCGCTTGGTACAGCGACAGCGTGAATGCGCAGGCGTTTGTTCGCCGCGAACGAAAATTCGTTCGCCTGTATGGAGGGCTGCCTCGTCATCGGAGAATAACCTTTGCCGGCATTGCCTGTGTCCTCGCTCACGAGACTGGGCATCATCTTGGGGGCGCTCCGTTCGACGCTACTTACACTTGGCTTTCGAGCGAATCCCAAGCAGACCGATGGGCTGTTAGCGAAGGACTGATACGGGTGTTCGGGACAACCAAAGGTCCAGCTGTTGCACGACAAGGTCTCGGAGAACTAATTGCACTTTCTCCGAAAGGGGATACGGGCCGCGAGCGCCGCGAACAACTTTTGCGAGCTTGATAGGATCGAGGCGCCACCTCTACACTATCCATTATTGGGGCGCTTTCAGGGGGAGGATCACATGGGCATGTACTATGACAGCCAAGCGGTGTTGTACTTGGGGTCACGGCTCAGCGCTGAATTTGCGTCAAGTGGCGCCGATCCTGCAAAGGGGCTGCCCTATTGGCAGGGCAGCAGTGACGAAGCCGTTGAATTCCGAGCAGTCCTCGACGGGTCGACGAAGAAAAAGTCGCCGGCGTTAGGATCGATTACGCTGGAATACTTCGATATGACAATTCCGGACTCTGTGGACGGTGAATGGCCGGGAGGTCCGGACCCTTCTTCTGGGAAATCATACAAGCGCTGGATCATTTTCTGGAAGCACTTCCGGAAAAATCACCCGTCAATTTACAATAGGCTCATCAATTCCGTGATTGAGGTATTGAATGGGACTGCGTCGGGTATCACGTCCATGACATTCAAGGCGGTTGAAGATTCTTCGACCAGCCTTTCGATTACTCCCAACTCTTCGGGCAATCGAGCATTCACGCTCTATACGGCGCCTTGGCACAAGCAACTGCCCAAGGCGAAGCCAGCGAAGAAGAAGGCGGCGAAAAAGAAGAAGGCTTAGAAAAGCGGCTAATCAGAAGGAAACCAGGGAAGGAGGGGCAGTCTTGACCCCCTCCCACCCCCTCCCTAGATTGCCCGCCCCATGTCGATAAGGGCCATTCGGGAGCGAATTAGCCGCCCGGTCCGCTGATCAAGCGGCCGGGTTTCTGTCGTTTCCGCAGGCGCCGGCGTTCGGCCGGCCCGCCTTTGTTCCCGAATGCTTGCGAGTTCAGCCGTGACAACCGATTACAAATCCAGCGTCTTCCTGCCCAAGACCGATTTTCCCATGCGCGGAGGCTTGCCCAAGAAGGAGCCCGAGCTCCTGAAGCGCTGGGCCGACATGAAGCTGTTCGAGCGCCTGCGCGCCGAGAGCAAGGGCCGCCCGAAGTTCGTGCTGCATGACGGTCCGCCCTACGCCAACGGCAACCTCCATATCGGCCACGCGCTCAACAAGATCCTGAAGGACCTTGTCAGCCGCACCCAGCAGATGCTGGGCAAGGACAGCCACTACGTGCCGGGCTGGGACTGCCACGGCCTGCCGATCGAGTGGAAGATCGAGGAAGAATACCGCGCCAAGAAGCAGGACAAGGACCAGGTGCCGATCGCGGAGTTTCGCCGCCAGTGCCGCGCCTTCGCCGATCACTGGATCACGGTGCAGCGCGAGGAGTTCAAGCGGCTGGGCGTCGACGGCGACTGGGACAACTACTATTCGACGATGAAATACGAATCCGAGGCCGTGATCGCGGGCGAACTCGGCAAGTTCCTGATGAACGGCGGACTCTACAAGGGATCCAAGGCGGTGCTGTGGAGCGTGGTCGAGAAGACCGCGCTCGCCGAAGCCGAGATCGAGTATCACGACCACACCTCGGACACCGTGCATGTCCGCTTCCCGGTGCTGAAGAGCAAGGGCGGCAAGCTTGACGGTGCGGCGGTGGTGATCTGGACGACCACGCCGTGGACCATGCCGGGCAACCGCGCACTGGCCTACGGAAAGGACATCGCCTACGCGCTGGTCGAGGTGACGGCCGCCGGTGAGGGCAGCCTGGCCGTGGTCGGCGAGAAGATGGTGCTGGCCAAGGAGCTGGTCGGCACCGTTGCCGAAGCGGCGAAGTTCACTGCCAAGGTCGTGGCCGATGTCGCGCCCGAGGATCTCGAGGGCCTGATCGCCGCGCACCC